>JADFGE010000187.1 GCA_022567855.1 Planctomycetota bacterium
CTGGTGTACGAACTGGGTGTACATGTTGGACCAAGTGACGCCGACGTGCATCGCTTTGAGTTCGGGGGGAGCACCCGGCGCGGCAGCCATCTGTGTGAAGCCCAGGGCCGAGCTGCCAGACGTACAGATGTTCCCGTCGCACCAAGTCTGCGCAGCAATCCACGCCATGGTGTCGTGCCCGTCGTTCTGATCGCTACGGAATACGAAGGCGTCGCTGCCGGAGGAATCGAAGCGTCCTCGGGTGTCCTGAGAAACCACAGCGTAGCCTTTGGCAGCCATGTCCCGGCAGTTCCCGATCAAGTTGTCCTTGCCATAGGGACTGCGCAGAAGGATAACCGGCCACGGCCCTTCGCCTCCCTGTGGAGGGAAGAACACGTTGGTGGCTAGCTCGGTTCCGTCGCGTGCCGCCACCATCAGCGTCTCATCGGGGCCACCCTGGGGACTATCGAGGTCCTGGGCGTACAGGTGGGCGCCGCTGCTGAGGAAGACGACAAGGGCTACTACCCGGGGCCAATTCCTGCTTGCAATCAAGGTGTTCTCCTGCGGCCATGGCTCTACGCCATGCTGGTGCGAACACTATAGATAGGTCATCGGACGAGAGTATCCTGCCCGGGATATCGGTCTCCCTCGTCGCAGGAGCTTGACCCGGGGTGCGGACCGATGATACGGGAACAGGTTGCCGTTCACGTTGAGGCAGGGGCCGCGATCCAGATCCAGTCGGGCCGGCTCAGCCTCAACTCGAACTTGGATTTCGCCAGCTTTCCTTGCCAGGGTCGTGACAATCGGCGTCGATTCGCTAGTCTATTCGCCCCGGCTCGCGGGCCGAGGCCGGTTTGGGCCGGCGTGAGCGGGCACATTTGTCGCTCCAACAGCAGGTGAGGGTTCCATGATCGTCGGTGTAGTCAAGGAGACGTATGCAGGCGAGCGGCGGGTAGCGCTGACGCCGGCGGCTTTGCCGCCATTGGTGAAAGCCCAGTTAGAGATTCTCATCGAGCAAGGCGCCGGGGCGGAGGCGGGATTCGCCGACGACGAGTATCAGGCCAAGGGGGCGAGCATCGTTGACTCCCGGGCTCAGGTTTTCTCCGTCGCGGACATCATGTGCCAGGTTCGCGCGCTGGGGGCAAATCCGCAGTCGGGGCGGGCTGATCTGGAGTTGATGCGCTCCGGGCAGGTGATTGTGGGCCATGCCGAACCGCTGACGCATGCAGAGCCGGCCCAGGCCCTGGCGGACGAGGGCGTGCTGACCTTCGCGATGGAGCTTATGCCGCGCATCTCCCGGGCCCAAAGCATGGACGTGCTCTCTTCGCAGGCGACGATCACCGGTTACAAAGCGGTGGTGCTGGGGGCTCACCATCTCCCCAAGATGTTCCCGATGATGATGACCGCGGCGGGGACGGTTGCCCCGGTCAAGGCGTTCATCATTGGAGCGGGCGTGGCCGGCCTTCAGGCGATCGCCACCTCCAAGAAACTTGGAGCGGTGGTGACGGCGTACGACATTCGCCCAGCCGTGAAGCAGGAGGTCGAGTCCGTGGGTGGAAAGTTTTTGGAGATCGAGCTGGAAGCGGCCGGCACCCAGGACAAGGGCGGTTACGCCAAGGCCATGGACGATGTGTTCATAAGCAAACAACAAGAGATGATGAGCCAGGCCGTCGCTGACAGCGATCTGGTTATTTCGACCGCAGCCGTCCCCGGGAAGAAGTCTCCGGTGTTGGTGACGGCCGAAATGGTCCACCGGATGGCGCCCGGCTCGGTGATTGTCGATCTGGCGGCAGAGCGGGGCGGCAACTGTGAGCTGACCAAGGCCGATGAGATCGTCGACGTGAACGGCGTGATGATCCTGGGTCCGACGAATCTGCCGGCTACGGTGCCCTATGACGCCAGTCTGATGTACGCGCGTAACATCGCATCGTTTCTTCTTCACCTCGTGAAGGACGGCGAGTTGAATCTGGATATGGAAGACGAGATTATCGAGCAGACACTGCTGACCCGAGACGGCCAGATCGTGCAGCGGCGGGTGCGCGAGATTCTCGGCCTTGATACGCCCTCGGTCACCGGGGCTGAGCAGGGGAGCGCCAACTGATGGAACTTTTCGTCCTGCTGCTGACGATATTTGTGCTGGCGGTTTTCGTGGGCTTCGAGGTTATCACCAAGGTTCCGCCGACGCTTCATACCCCGCTGATGTCGGGATCGAACGCGATCTCCGGCATCACGGTGGTGGGCGCACTGATCGCGGCGGGGAGTGGTCAGACAATCCTCGTGTCGATTCTCGGGTTCATCGCGGTCGTGTTCGCGATGGTCAATGTAGTCGGTGGGTTCATGGTGACTCATCGCATGCTCGCGATGTTCCGAAGGAAGGGCTGAGACCGTGGATCTCGATCCGAATCTGCGCAACGTGCTGTATCTCGCGGCGGCGGTGCTGTTTATGTTCGGCATCAAGGGCCTGACGCATCCTCGCACCGCGGTGCGCGGCAACATGCTCGGCGCACTGGGGATGCTCACGGCCATCGTCGTCACGTTGATCGACAAACAGATGCTCGGCTGGGGTTGGATCATCGGCGGACTAGCCCTCGGCTCTGGTGTCGGCGCCTACGTGGCGATAAAGATCCAGATGACGGGCATGCCCCAACTCGTCGCCTTATACAACGGCTTCGGCGGCATCGCGTCGGCGCTCGTGGCCGGTGCGGTCTTGCACGGGTGGATTCACGGCGCTGCCGACGACGGTCTCAGTATCTTCGAACTCATCGAAAACGGGGGGCAGAGTCCCACGCAGGCCGTCGTCGCGACCATGGCGTCCGGACTCATCGGCGGGATCACATTCTCCGGCAGTGTGCTCGCCTTCGCGAAATTGCAGCAACTCATCTCCGGCAATCCGATCACAAACCCATTGCTCAAGATCGCCAACGGCCTTTGCACGATTGGGGCGATCGGCGTGGCCATCATGCTCTTCATGCACCCGGAGCAGGTTGGGTGGTATTGGGCCCTGGTCGTGCTCTCGTTGTTCGTCGGCGTGTTCCTCGTCCTGCCCATCGGCGGGGCGGACATGCCCGTCGTCATCACGTTGTTGAACTCGTATTCCGGGATCGCCGCCGCTGCGACCGGCTTTGTGCTGAACAACACTGTCTTGATCATCGCCGGGTCACTGGTGGGGGCCTCCGGGCTCATTCTCACCAAAGTCATGTGTGTGGCCATGAATCGCTCACTGACGAACGTGCTGTTCGGCGTCATGGCCGAGGTGGGGGTTGGCCCCAGTTCCGATGAGATCTACGCGGGGAAGGTCAAGGCCGCATCGCCTGACGAGGTCGCGATGTTGTTCGACACCGCCCGGAAGGTGCTGATCGTCCCCGGATACGGCATGGCGGCGGCGCAGGCCCAACACGTCGTGCGAGACTTGGCCAACCTCTTGGAGTCGCGCGGCGTTGAGGTGGAGTACGGCATCCACCCCGTCGCCGGTCGAATGCCCGGGCACATGAACGTGCTGTTGGCCGAGGCAGACGTGCCCTACGACCAACTCAAGGAGATGGACGAGGTCAACGCCACGATGGAGCAGGTGGACGTCGCGCTGGTCATCGGGGCCAATGACACGGTGAATCCCAGCGCGCAGGAGGATCCGACCAGTCCGATCGCCGGAATGCCAATCATCGACGTGGGCAAGGCCCGGACGGTCGTGGTTGTGAAGCGGAGCCTCAGTCCAGGTTTTGCCGGCATCCCCAATCCGCTGTTTGCGGCGAACAACACGCTGATGATGTTCGGCGACGGCAAGAAAGCCGTCCTGGAGCTGATCGCCGCGCTCAAGGCGGGGTAGCAGCTCCGGGCAGGTTCCGCCGTGACGCTTCAGAGGCCGACCCGAGGAGGGTGCCGGCCTGAGTGATCCTTCGTCACCGGAAGCATTCCACCGGTTCTGGAATCGTGGGCCCGGCGTCCGATGGCTGACTATAGTACGACTGAAGATTCCGGCGGTATGGAAAACGCCTGGCCGTACAGGCGGAAATCAGACTCGTGAGCACGGACACCGACACCGCCCATCGTCACGTTGACACCAAACCCGTTGACGCCGTGGCCATTCGGTTTTGCGGCGACTCCGGCGACGGTATGCAACTCACCGGCGGGCTGTTCACCAACACCGCCGCCCTGTTCGGCAACGATATCGCAACCTACCCGGATTTCCCCGCTGAGATTCGCGCCCCGCGCGGCACGACGTTCGGCGTCTCCGGGTTCCAAGTCCAGTTCGCCAGCACCGACATCTTCACACCTGGGGACGCGGTCAATGCGCTGGTCGCGATGAATCCTGCCGGCTTCAAGACCAACATCATGGACGTGGAGCCGGGCGGGATCGTCATCGTCAACGAGGACGAGTTCAACAAGGCCAACTTCAAGAAGTGCGGGTACGAAGCAAGCTACGACCCCCTTGATGACGATGAGCTGAACCGCCGGTATCAGATCGTTCGGGTGCCGATGACCCGGCTGACGCGCGAATCGTTGACTGACGCGGGCATGGGCGCTAAGGACGTCGATCGCTGCCGCAACATGTACGCGCTGGGCATCGTGTGCTGGCTCTATGATCGCCCGCTCGACCCGACGATCCGGTTCTTGGACAACTTCTTCGGCAAGAAGAAGGACAAGCCCGAGGTCGCCGCCGCGAACATCAAGGCGCTCAAGGCCGGGTTCTTCTTCGGGGAGACGGCGGAGCTTTTTCCGGTCCGTTATCAAGTCGCGCGGGCCAGGCTCGATCCCGGCAAGTATCGGAAGATCAGCGGCAACGAGGCGACGGCCCTCGGATTCGTGACGGCGGCGGCCAAGGCCAACAAGCAACTCGTCTATGCCAGCTATCCCATCACTCCGGCATCTGAAGTCTTGCACACATTGTCGCGCCTCAAGCGATACGGAGTGACGACGTTCCAAGCCGAGGACGAGATCAGCGCGGTGTGCGCCGCCATCGGCGTTTCGTTCGCCGGACAACTTGCCTTGACGGGGACCTCCGGTCCGGGACTTGCGCTCAAAGGAGAAGGGATCGGCCTGGCCGTGATGCTCGAAGTGCCGCTGGTGGTGATCGATGTGCAGCGTGCCGGTCCCTCAACGGGGATGCCGACCAAGACCGAGCAGGCCGATCTCCTCATGGCGCTTTGGGGTCGGCCGGGCGAGTCGCCGTGCATCGTCGTCGCGCCGCGCAGCCCGTCGGACTGCTTTGATATGGCGATCGAGGCGTTTCGTCTCGCGGTTCGGTACATGTGTCCGGTGATCTATCTGTCCGACGGCTACATCGCCAACGGCGCAGAGCCATGGCTGCTTCCGGATCTTGATGCGATCGAACCGATTCAGATCGAACATCCCCGCGAAACAAACAATCCAGACGGTACGTTCTTGCCGTACAAACGCGATCCCAAGACGCTGGCGCGCCCATGGGCGATTCCCGGAACCGAAGGACTTGAGCATCGACTCGGCGGGCTCGAAAAGGAGGCAGACACCGGCAACGTCTCCTACGACCCGATGAACCACGAGAAGATGACGATTCTGCGCGAGGAGAAGATCGCCCGTATCGCCGACGACATCCCGGCGGCGCAGCCGTTCGGCGACGAGTCCGGGGACCTGCTGCTGGTCGGCTGGGGAGGAACCTACGGGGCGCTGCACGCCGCCACGCTGGCGGCCCGTGACAAGGGTCTGGGCGTGTCCCACGTCCACCTGCGCCACCTCAATCCGCTGCCCGCCAATCTGGGCGAGGTGCTTGCTGCGTTCAAGCGCGTGCTCGTCGCCGAGCTGAACCGCGGCCAGCTCGACTTGCTGCTGCGGGCCCGCTACCTGATCGACACCGTCAAGCTCAACAAGATGCCGGCCGAAGAGCTGTCCGAAGCGATTCACGTCATGACTTCGCTCAACCGTCCCGGCGCCGTCGCGGCCCAAAAGCTCGGGCTGAGACATCTGTCCACCGGAGATATGCTCCGGCGGCATGTCAAAGACGGCACCGAAATCGGCAAAAAAGTTGAATCAACGATGAAATCAGGCCAGCTCGTGCCGGATGAGCTAATAGTGAAAATGATAGCGGACCAAATTGAAAGTATGAGTTCTGGCGGAGTAATGCTCGATGGATTCCCTCGCAACCTGAGCCAGGCAGACAAACTGG
>JADFGE010000188.1 GCA_022567855.1 Planctomycetota bacterium
CTCAACGATGGACGGCATCCCCACGCATGACGACCTCGTTCAATCGATCAAGAACGGGCGCGTACACGGCCAAATGCCGGCCGGTCCCTGGCTGTCGGATGAAGCCGCAAATGCGCTGGCGGATTACGTCCTGGAACTGAACCGGCTCGGTTGGGTTGACACACTTACACAAGAGTTCGCAGGCGATCAGGATATGACCGCGCGCGACATCGAAGAAATCGCCTTTGAGAGAGTCACAACCGAAGAGCCGATCGTCGTCGCGATGCCCGGTCCGAGGTTCCGCGCGAACCCTGCGATCGGCAAGGTGATATTCATGGAGAGCTGCGCCTCATGTCACGGCCCGTCGGGTAAAGGTGATGGACTGGACACGCCGCTCGACGAGTTGGGGCGACCCATCAAGGTGCGCGATTTGACCACCGACGCGATCCAAGGCGGATCGGACGTCTTTGAACTGTACAAACGGATTCGCTGCGGCATACCCGGCACACCAATGCCCGCGCAGCCGGCCATGACCAACGAACAACTCTGGCAACTCATCTTTTACACCCGCTCCCTCATGGGGCAACCACTGGCCGGGCTCGAACGGTAGCCGTTCACTTTCGGTAATCCCATCGATCAAAAGGAGATCACCAATGAACACATTCCAACGCTTTACAACCTTCGGATTCTTCAGCGTGCTACTTTTCGGAGCAGGACCGGCGAGCCCGAACGCTCCCGACAAGTACACGCCAATTGATGTCGCCTCCGGCGGAACGATCCGCGGCATCGTGCGCTTCGACGGCGCCCGGCCTCAGGTGGAGCAGGTTGATATCGCAACAAAAGAAGATGTCTGTCACAGCGAGCCCGTCTACAGCGAAAAGCTCGTCATCTCCAAGGAGATGCAAGTGCAGTGGGCGGTCGTGTCGCTTACGGACATCAAGACCGGCAAAGCGTTCCAAGAGCCCGAAGATCCGAAGGATCGACCGACATTGGATCAGAACGGTTGCGTCTTTAGTCCCCACGTTGTTCTCGTTGGACATGGCAAACCATTGAAACTGCTCAACAGTGACGGTGTTCTTCACAACGTCCACACCTGGCCGAAGAAAAACCGCTCAAAGAACATTGCCATGCCGGGGCCGGTCAAAGAGATGACCGTCAAGTTCCGGCGTCCGGAGCGGATTCGCGTGAGTTGCGATATCCACCGCTGGATGGAAGCGTGGATCGTCGTCACGGAGCATCCCTACTACGCCGTGAGCGATGAAGTCGGCGAGTTTGAACTCACCGACGTTCCGCCGGGCAACTACACACTTCGAGTGTGGCACGAAACGCTGGGCCAATCCGAGCAGGAAGTCGAGGTCAAGGCGAACGCTGAGGCATCGGTCGAGTTCGTTCTGAGCGAACGCGGCCAACGCCCAGGAGCGAATTGATATGAACACACCACTTACTTGCATCGCACTTGTTGGTCTGGCGTTGTGCAGCGGCGCAGCGCTGGGCCAGGGACAACCTCAAGATGAAGGCTCGGTCTCCCGCGCGGAACATGAGGCCCTGAGGAACGATCTCGAAACACTGCGGGCTGAGATGGCGGCAATGCGCAAAGCTCGACAAGCCAACGAGCGTGCCGCGCATCAAGACGCCACACAGGCACCGACCTGGATCGAACTCGAACGAATGCGGCTTCGCCAGGACATGATCGAGCAAACGCTGCTCGAAGCCAAATATGGCGAATCCAATTTCCACTTCACGGGCTTTGCCTTTACGAGATTCACCAACGTCGAGGGTGCGGATTCCTCGTTCACAGCCGTAGTAGCGCCAATCATCCTGTGGGAGCTGAGCGATCGCCTGCTCTTTGAAACCGAGCTTGAGTTCGGGCTGGAAACCGAAGACGGCGAAGGTAAAACCGAGGTCGAGCTTGAATACGCACACGCCTCCTACATCCTCAATGATTACGTCACGCTTGGAGCCGGCAAGTTCCTCACGCCGTTCGGCATCTTCGGCGAGCGCCTGCATCCGGCGTGGATCAACAAGCTGCCGGACGCTCCGCTGCCCTTCGGTCATCACGGCGGTCTTGTGCCCATGTCAAGTCTCGGCGCGTATGTTCGAGGCGGATTCCCGCTCGGTGACGCCAAGGGGAACTACTCCTTCTACGTTTCCAACGGACCGAGCCTGAATGTAGAAGGCCACGGTGTGGGGACACTCGATTTCGAGAACTTTGGCGACATCAACAACAACAAAGCGTTCGGCGGACGTGTTGGATTCCTGCCTTGGCCCGAAATTGAAGTCGGCTACTCATTCCAGTTCGCTGATGTAACGCCGAGTGGCTTCGATCAGCAGGCAGATGCGCTGCTCCAATCGATCGACGTTAGCTACGTCACTGAAAGCGATCTGTTGGGCGGACTCATCGACTTGCGATTCGAATGGGTGTTCTCGGATGTTGATGATGTTGCCTTTGCAGCTGAAGTAGAAGGACACGCTGAAGAAGGTGGGCATGCGGAGGAAGAAGAAGAGGGGAACGAAGCGTTCATCACATTCAACAACGAGCGCAGCGGTGGGTACCTGCAATTGGCGTTTCGTCCGACGAAATCGGATATGGAGTTCCTCCGCAATCTGGAGTTCGTCGGCCGATACGGCTGGCTCGATTTGCCAAGCGGGGCGCCGGACGCTTTCGATCAGGAACGGTGGACAATCGGCGTGAATTACTGGCTGAACCCCAGCACCGTCTTGAAGATCGCCTATGAACATACTGAAATCGACGGCGGCGACGACTTTGATGCTATCAAGGCCATGTTCGCCATCGGGTTCTAATAAGGACAACGACGATGACTACGAAAACAAACTCGCACACGTCGATTCGGATCTTGTTCGTAGTGGGTCTGGTTTGGGTGGGCCTTCTCGGATGCAAGACCGAGCAGCAGATCGCCGATCGTCAACCCGACCCGGTCGCCATGACCCAGATCGGTGACGAGGCCTCCTTAGCTATCACAGGCGGCGCGAAGTTGTGGGCGCAGAACTGCATTCGATGCCACAACATCCGAAACCCAGCCTCACTCAGCGATCGGCAGTGGGAAATTGTCCTCCATCACATGCGCGTGAGAGCGAATCTCACCGCGCAAGAGCATGAGTTGATTCTCGAATTCCTAAAGGCAGCAAACTGATGCAGACGCTCCTGTACCGTTCCGTGCGCTGGTTCGGTTCATCCGATGGTGATCGGAAACTCTCGCCAATGGTTATGGCGATTCCGATCGTTGCGGTCTTCGGCCTGAACCTCCTGATCCTGGCCTATGCCGTGCGAATCAGCTTGCCGGAAGCTGTCGATGCCTCGGCAACTTCACAGGGCGCCGGCAATACGGGACTTGTGACCCAGAACGCCGCGGTGACTGCAAATGTTTCAAGGTCGGCGTCGGATAGCGCATCGGACGTCGGGAACACCGCGGCATTTGACATTGAGGACGACGAGTGGGATATGGAGCCGCTGCGTGTCGTCAATATCTTTGCGTTGCCAAGCGCTGCCGAAAGACGAGCGCACTACCTCCGTCATTGTGCATCTTGCCACGGCCCCGAGGGTGGCGGAAACGGTCCAGCGGCGGACTATCTCCTGCCCCCGCCTCGCGATTTCGTAGGCAGTCCATTTCGCTATTCATCTCCCGGAGCAGAGCAGGAGCACGTGCTCGCGGACCTTCAACGCACGATCACCCAAGGCGTGCCGCGCAGCGCCATGCCCGGGTTCGGCGGGGTGTTGACCGAAAGTCAAATTGCAGGCCTCGCTGAATATGTACATGCAATACGTCAACAGGGTGAGCAAGTAGCGCTACCTGAGGAGAGCATTGGAGTCGGCGTGAGGCCTCCTATCACACCCGCACTCGTCGCGCGCGGCAAAGAACTGTTCACCACGCTGGCCTGCAACACGTGCCATGGTGACTCGGGGCGAGGCGACGGAATGAACGCCGAGGCGCTTGTCGATTTCCAAGGGCGTCCGGTACGACCGGCCGATTTCACCTCCGGTCTCTTCAAGACCGGTCAAACGCCGGAGGACTTGTGCAGAACGATCCTCTCCGGCGTCCCCGGCACGCCGATGGTCGCCTATGAGGCCGCCGTCACGCAAGACAATGACGATGACGAGGAGACTGTCAATACGCTGGATGCGTGGGCGTTGGTTGGCTACATCAGGAGCCTTCGATCCGCGCCTCAACCGCCCGGCCGAGCTTCCGGTGCACTGATTGAAGTTCGCCACGCTTCGGACGAGGGCATGATGACGGATCCTACGCATATCGCCTGGCTGGGTGTTTGCCCGACGCTGGTTGCCGTAAAGCCCTTGCGACATCGACCGGAAGAGACGACGTCGATTGCCGTGCGCGCCGTCCGCACGGCTGAGCAGATTGCGATTTGTTTAGAGTGGCAGGATGAGACGCTCGATCTGGCGCGCGGCAATGAGGTGTATCCCGACGCCGCGGCCGTGACCTTCGGATTGAGCGACGAGGTACCACCGCTTCCGATCGGACTCGGCGTCGAAGATGATAGGTCGGGAGACCCGGTCAATATCTGGCACTGGTCAGCGGATCGACAATATGAGGTGACAACAGGACAGCCCAGCGCACCGGTGGCAGCAAGTGAGTCACAGGGCGACTGGTATCTGTTTGTGCCGGGATCAACCGCAAAGATACCCGAGGTTGAGCCGATCGATCAGGCTGACCGTGCGATAGCGAACCGCGCCACGCTCGATGGCAGTGCACATGGCCTTGGTCCAATCGCCATCCAACCGCCGTCATCACAACAAGCATCCACGACGGCAACCTGGTCAGGCGGCATGTGGCGGATCGTAATCGTTCGATCGCTGTCATCTGCGGATGAGGAAGATGCGCAGTTCACATCCGCCCGGCGCATTCCAGTTTCGTTCGCTCTCTACAACGGTTCCAAAGGAGATCACGCAGCCGTCAAGCTCGTCTCCGCCTGGCACTGGCTGGAGGTGATGCCGTAGGGGTCCAATACTCAACGCCACACATCAAGCCGCTTGCCGGTGGTCGTGTGGTTCCAAAACTCAGCCGAACACATCAAGCGGCCTTTCGGCGGTAGGAGCCCAATAGTCTGTCGAACTGCTCGCACCGCTCGCCGTCTACGGTACATGGCCAGAAACGTGATACACGTGGCCGTTGGTCGGCATTGTGTGTCTACACGGCACTCGATCCCCTCCCCCAGGGTTTCCCCTGGCTGCGCCTGCATATCCCCCGCTGTTGGGACGGGGGGGGCGGAAGAAGGCACTGAGGCATGAAGGCAAGAAGAAGAAAGCTATCAGTGATCAGCGGTCAGCCGTCAGCTATCAGTCATCAGCCCGCGTCTCAACTTCAAACCGGAGAGCGCGGAGCCGGATGCGACGTCCGGCCGAAACCCCGCCACCGTTCGTCCGGAATCCGGATCTCTCGGCAGTTACCCGGCGGCCCATCGTGTAGACGAGCAGGTCCGCCTCGGCTTGAGGCGGACCTGGGTAGCTCCACGAGTTGGATTCGACCCAACAACCGATCTGTCAACAGCCAGCCGCAATTCTGATGTGCTGCGCCAAGCCGCGCTTCAGCACCTAACAACCTCGGACTCTTGGCGGTGATCCGCAGGAATCTGGGCTTCCTGATTCCTGTAAAAGTTACGTCCTATCGGCCCTTCATGCCGATGTTTATTGGCATGAGACCACACGGCACACCCGAATATCTCCAACAACGCCGGGTGCGGGCCGTCGCCATGATTCAAGCCGGGCACGGCACGACGGACGTGGCGCGCCGACTCAAGGTGGACCCACGCAGCGTCAGACGGTGGAAGGCGGACTATCGCCGCCGCGGCGCGTCCGGCCTTGGCGCGCGTCCGGCATCCGGCCGACCGCCGAAGCTGAGCCACAAAGAGCGCCGGATGCTGCGGAAGCTTCTTCTCAAGGGCGCCAAGGCGAACGGCTATCGCACCGAGCTGTGGACATGCCCGCGCATCGCGAAGCTGATCGAACGCAAGTTCGGCGTCGGCTACCACGTCGATCATCTGCCTCGGTTGTTGCGTGGCCTGGGCTTCTCCTGCCGGAAGCCGGCCCGACGCGCCAAGGAGCGTGATGCCGAGGCCATCAAGAGATGGGTTGCGGTCGACTGGCCGCGCATAAAA
>JADFGE010000189.1 GCA_022567855.1 Planctomycetota bacterium
GGGTGATCAGAAGTACTTCCCCTGCCCGAAGCTTCGGCAGCTCGTCACCGCCGGGCGGCTGGGCGACAAGACCGGCCGGGGCGTGTACGAAATCCCCAGGAAATGAGGCTCCCGGCGCGTGATCGCCTTTTTAGAACGGTAGCGCGTACCACCGAATTGCCGAAAACCTCGACAAATCGGACGAGAACAGCCTTGTCTGGGTGGGTCTTCTATCAGAGAATAGTCCCGAGCATCTGTGCCGCTTCCTCGGGAGGTGATCGTGATGAACGCGATGAACAAGATTCTGGTTTATACGGTACTGGCTGTCTGTGCTGCGTTTTGGGTCACGCCAAGCGCCCAGGCGGGCAAGTACGTCGGCAAGGCGTTCCCCAACTTCACCGCGACCGATCCGGTCACCGGCGAGAAATTCGCGCTCAAAGACCTCCGCGGCAAGGTGGTGCTCGTCGACTTCTGGGCCACATGGTGCGGACCCTGCATTGGCGAGTTACCGAACGTCAAGAGGGCATACAAAAAGTACAAGGATCAAGGGTTCGAGATCGTCAGCATCTCGCTGGACACTGATCGCCGCAAGTTCAAGAGTTTCGTGTCCCGCCAGAGGATGGACTGGTATCACGTCATGGACGGCGGCGGCTGGAGTACGCGGCTGGCAAAGAAATACAACATCCGTTCGATCCCGACGATGTTCTTGATTGATGCTGAGGGTGTGTGCATTTCCGACTCAGCGCGGGGGCGGCGACTTGCCCCGGCGATCGAGAAAGCCTTACGAACATCCTCGATCGCTGAGAAATCGCCCACGCCCTCGCCTTCAACCGCCGCGAACCGGAGATTCCTAGCCGCGTTGACCGATCAGATTGGTCAGGCGCAAGACTCGCTCTTCGGGGCGACCGAGCCGGTCCAAGCATTGAAGCAACGGCTTGATACGGCCGAGCGACTGATAAGCGCGATTGATGGTCAGCTGCCGATGCCGCGGCGGCCCGAGCCCGTCCGCAAACGGTTCGTACAACTTCACAAAGAGTTGACCAACCTGCGCCAGGAGCTGTTTGTGTGCGGATTTCTGAATGATCGCGTCATCGCGCTCCCGACCAATCCCTTTGCGGATGACACGATCGACACGCGCCGCGGACTTCTCGCCGCAGCCGAGCAGCTTGAGCCGGCTCGCCTTGCCGTGGTTCAGATGACAGTTGCGCTTGGCGAGATGACATCGCAGATCGACGCCGTCGAGGTCGGTCTTGCGAAGCTCGCGCGGAAGGCCAATCGTGGTAACGCTGATCCAAAGCAGCTTTCCACAGACCTCCAAGAGCTTGCAGCGAAAGCTACGGCGCTCCAGCAGCACTGTCACGAGCCGTGGAAGAGACAGTTGCAAGCGGCCGATGTTGTCTTTGAGACTTTCGCCGGAGGCGGCGGCGACAATGCGTCCCAGCTCGATGAGATTGATGCGCAGATCGCCGCCTGTAAAGAGCAGCTATCGACGGCCGGTCTCGATAGGACAGCTGTGTTGAAACTGCGCAGCGATTTTGCCGCAATGTGCGACGATATAGCAGTGCTATCACAGGAGCTTGCCAATCGTGGCGGTGATGGGACGGCGTCACCGGTGTTGCCGACGAACCCGTTCGAGCGGGGTCGGCTTCGCGACGTACGGGTCCGCATCGAAGCGGGTAAACAACTGGACGTCGCCTCCGACGCGATGAAGCAGATGCGAAACGAGCTTGGCGGCGCGAATGAGCGGTTCGACGTGTTCTGTGAGGAGCTTGCTGAGATGCAAGCCGAACTTGAGGAGGCCGGCACCGATGCCCCTCGCCTCAGCGCACTTCATGACCGGTTCCAAACGTGGTGTCAAGACCTGCTGGAAACACTCGACGGCTCGTAGGTCCATCAGCCCGGCTCATGAAATTGGCATGGAAGCAGGCGATATCCTCGAAGTTTCCGGGCGCTATTACGTTACGACACTCGACGAGCTCGGCCAAAGTCCTCGAATTCGTCGATCCGGCCTAGGCAATTCCCGGTTTGGCAGTTTGTGCGTGCAGGCCCGACTTCACCGACCCGTGTGCGTACTATTGCCCAATCGAACTTTCGACCGCGACCGTACGTCGATGTTCTAGGACAATGGGTCAACCTGAGACATCTGCCATCAAGCCTTCCCAGCCTCATTCGCGCTCTTTGATTCGGGTGCCGTTCGATGTGTTTTCGAGCGTTTGGACCGGCATTGTGCTGTTGGTCCTTTTGTTCATTTACAGCTCGATCGGATCGGCCGGATTGTGGCTGCCGGTGAGCGTGAACATTTTCAACTTCCCGGACGCTTGGCTTCAACTACACATTCGCCAGTACCGCGGATTCGAGATGACCGAGTTCGAGTGGTTCCACTGGTGGCCGTTCAAGACGCTGATCGCGCTCATCTGCCTGACCCTTGTCGTGACCACGCTCCGGCGCATCCCCTTCAAGGTGATCAACTACGGCGTATGGATGATCCATACCGGCATCATTATTCTGGCGATCGGGAGCGTGTGGTATTTCGGGACGAAAGTCGAAGGCCAGGCGCCGATCTTGCGGCGAACCGTTGTGATCCAAGTCCCCGGCGCTGCCCCGGTTCGTCTGCCCGCGGTGCCGGGCAATTCCACGACTGTGCAGACAGCTGATCGCATCTATGCTTTCCAGATCAGCGAGATCGATCCGAGCTGGGAGATTCTCTCCGGCGATGATGCGGGGAAGCGCGCCTATGCCATCAGTGTCACCGTCCAGGATGGACAGGATTTCTTCGTCCGTCAACTCTTGGCTGGCTACCCGCAATACACCGAGGATATGGTTCGCACTGACAACCCTGAGCAACCGATGGCAAGAGCCGTGAAGGTGCTGGGCAAGCCGTTGGTCAACGAAGACATCACGCTTTCGCTTGACTATCAGCCGCAGAAGTACTTCCACGTTGTCGACAGTTGGGCGCTGTATCTGCGCGAGCAGGGATCGAGCGAGTGGGTGCAACGGCCGATCGAAGGCTTGCCCCGCTATAACGACTACTTCGCGGACCGATCGCACGTGTGGCTGCCCCCGGATATGGCCGGTGCGCGGCCCAATCTATTGGATATGGTCGTGAAGCCGATCAAAGACGATCCTTATCAAGATATCGACGTATGGATCACCGGTTATCTGCGCTATGCGTTTATGGATCAGCGGCGTTTACCGGGGGGCAACGTGCTCGATCCCACAGCCGTCGTAGTGCTTCGATCCTCGGACGGCCGTACTTCCCGCGCCGAATTGGTCGCGCTCGATCCGAATAACAACAGCGCGCTTGAAGGCAATCTTGTGTTCCAATGGATTATGACCGAGGAGCAATTGGACACGATCATGGAGGTTCAGCCGCCGGCGCTGACGATCAGCGTTCCGCAGGCGTCCATTGAAATAACCGAGCCAGTGACGCAGCTTGTATCAGGCGATCCTGACACGCCGTTCATTCCAATTGAGGGTTCAGAGTTCAGTTATCGTGTCCGGTTCCTCCAGGACGGCCTGGTATTGGAGAACGGCGACGTGATCTCCGTGGCGGCCGTCGAAATCAACACGCCGGATAGCTCGTTCCTGCGCTGGGTGTGTGATGACCCTAGCCGAACGCGCGATATGTCGCTCGATGTCGATGCCCAAACGGGGCACATGGAGACGTTGCCGCTGGATGAGCGGATCGTCATGGCCTACGCCCCGGGTCACGGCCCAGCGCCGATGACGTTGGTCGGCGGGCCGGAAGAATCGTCGCTTCGGTTGATGACGTCGTTCGCGGGTCAAGAGATTCGTCTTCAGCCGATCGAGATCGGCTCATCCATCGACCTTGGGGCCGGCGTCGCTTTGGTGCTGACCGAATACGCGCCCCGCCCCCGCATCGAAGTGCGCCCCGCCATTATCCCCAGGTCGCAGCGCAATCGGGATGCGCGCGAACAGTTCTCGATGATCCGAGCGGAGGTGAACTACCGAGGCACGATGCAACCGGTTTGGCTGCCGTTCCATATGTTCATATTCCAAGACGCCGGTCACAGCCTCCCGCGCATGGGATTTCAGCCGACGGTGGTGCATCTTCCTGATGGCAAGCACTTGGAGCTGATCTTCGGCCGGCGCCGCCTCGAATTGCCCGCGCCCGTTGTCCTGGAGGATTTCGTCATGGATACGCATGTCGGCGGATTCACCGGCCAGGCGGTCTCCGTACTGAACTGGATCAGCCTCATTCGCTTCCAAGTGCAGGACGACTGGGGCGAACAACTTCACGTCAGTGTCAACAATCCGCAAGAGTTCGGCGGATTCTCCTACTTTCAATCGCAATGGGATCCGCCCGACCCGCAGTCAAACTACCGTGGCATGAATTACACGGTGCTCGGCGTGGGCAATCGCCACGGCGTGAACGTTCAACTGGCGGGTACGTGCCTGGCCGTGCTTGGTATGATCTACGCGTTCTATATCAAGCCGGTCATCAAGCGACGACGCCAGCAAGCGGTTTATGCGCGGGCCAGCGCCGAGCGTGCAGCGAGCAGACGCGCCCAGCCGGCTGGCGCACTAGACCTTGAATTGGAACCGGTGGCGACGCTAAAGGAGCAGACATGACGCAACGTATGTTGACAGTCTGCATGGTGACGGCATCCCTGTTCGTCGGGTTGCTTTTGTTCATCTGGGTGCGCCCCGCCGCGAACCGTCCGACGCCGCCCGAACGTTCGCAGTTCGCCCAGCAGGTGGATTTGTCGCCTTTGGGAAGCGTTGCCGTGTACGAGCAAGGCCGGCTCAAGAGTTTCGACTCCTTCACCAGCTCGTTGATGAAGCTCGTCTCGGGCCCGCACCCGGTTGCCGGACACCCCGACGGGTTTGCGTACCTGGACCTCATGCTTCGGCCGACCGCCTATGAAGACGCCGACGTCATCTACGTGAAGAACAAGCCGATGCGAAGGGAGATCGCCGGCGTCCTGTTCCGGTCGGTGGCGGAGGACTTGGCCGGGGCCCAACTCGGCGAGCGCGCGTCCGCGGCCCGCGATGTGCTGGAGCGCCGCCTGCAAGAGTTCACCAAGACCGGCCTGCTTTCGTCCAGGATGCTTCTGGACCCGCGCATCCAACAGTTGCTCGACGCTCGAGCCGCCGACCTGATGCGCACCGCGAGGTCCGTCCAGCAGATTCGTACGGGGCTGGCCGTGACGCACCCGCAGTGGCTGCGCGACAATCTCCAGATCGTTCCGCCGCCTGGTGGGGGCCTTGATGATCCATGGATCACCATCGACCAGTTCGTCGTTGGCGGCGCGGCGATTGAAGCTGGCGACGAAGAGGTGCGCAACCAGGTGCGCCTCGCGTGGGCGAGTCTCGTGCAAAGCTGGCAAAGTCAGGACGCGTCGGGCGTCAACGAAGCCGTGGCGCAGCTCGCCGGACTACTGCCGCAGATCAATCGCCAACTGTACCCATCGGGAAGCCGGAGCGGCTGGCCATGGTCGTTTGCGGATTCAAGGATGTGGCCCTGGCTTGTTTCAGGCAGTCTCTTGGCCATCGGACTCGCCCTGATCGCCGTTTCGCTGACGGTGCGGTCGCTCGTTTGCGGTGTTATCGGTGGACCGCTGGCGATGTCCGTCGTCGGCCTGCACGGGGTCGCAATGACCATGGGGCGCATGGATATGCTGGCGCTGGAGAGCTGGTACTTCGGGGCGAATAACATGACCTGGGTGTGGATGATCTATCTGCTTGCGGTCATCCTGCTCGTCATGGCCGTGGTCTACCGCTGGCGCACGGCGCGCGGGCTCGGGCTCAGCGTATTCGCGCTCGCCTTTGGTCTGCATACCGCCACGCTCTTGCTGCGTTGGTACGTCTCGGGGCGCTGGCCCAATACGAACATGTTCGAGGCCGTGACCACCGCCGCCTGGTTCGGCGGATGTCTGGCCGTCATCTTGGAAATATTCGTTCGGCGATCGCCAATGCGGAGCCTCTTTGCCCTGGGAAGCGCGGTGGCGTCCATGGTCGCCCTTATGTGCGCTCACTTCATGCCGCTGCGGCTCAACCCGGGTATCTCCAACAAGATGCCGGTCTTGCACGACGTCTGGCTCTACATTCACACCAACGTCATCATCTTCAGCTACATCCTCATCGCGATGGCCGCGGTCT
>JADFGE010000190.1 GCA_022567855.1 Planctomycetota bacterium
CCGAGCGGAGTTTGAAACCCGGCTTGCCGACCTCCTTGTGGAGGCTGGGAGGTTCGCCGAAGCGGAGCGCATCTTGCTCGATAGCTACGCCAAATTCAGAGAGAATCGGCAGGAGCCACCGCTGCAGGTACGAGCGGGTGGACTGCGCGAGGCCCTCGAGCGCCTCGTCAAACTCTACGAGTCTTGGGGCAAGCCCGACGATGCGGCATCCTATCGGAAGACGCGCAGCGAAAACACGCCGCAGTAGACGGGTGACAGCAACTTGTTTGCAGCGAGACTGAAGTCTTCTTACCTCAGAAGTGACCTTCGACGACGACGCCGTGCTCCAACTGCGGCGATTATGAACAAACTCAACGCTCCCGGAGCAGGTGCGAATTCAACACCTCGCAGCGCCATACTGTATTCGCCGGCAAAGTCTCCTCCCGGGTCGCCGGCCCATCCGGTGATCTTGAACGGCCCGCCGCGACCGTCGGGGCCGGAGATCTCGAAAGGATCCAGAGGATCAAACGCGAAGATTTCCCCTCCGGCGCTGAACGGGTCATGGTTGAACCGCGTGATCGCGATGTAGTAGAGCCCCGGGTCTACCAGGGCAGGAGAGCCGTCCGTGGGCATGGGGATAAGCAGGGAGAGATCGGAACCGACACCAGGGTGGTCATCGTTGCCAAGAAACCCCAGGGCTAGGAGGGGGTCTGCCGTGGGCTGGAAGAGCCACAGTTGCGAATTGAAATTGGCGAAGGCCATCGCAAGGTCCGGGTCGTTCGGATCGGTGGTGGCGCGGAAGTTCATCGGATCGACGATATTGATCAGGAACATGTCCTCGAAATCGACCATCCCGCCGAATAGCGCTGCCATGCCCAGGCTGCCGTTGATGAACCCCAGCGTGCCGCTGCCGATGGTGGGTTGGCCGGGGGGGAGCGAGCCGGCGTCACCCATCTCCTCCCACTTCGGCCCGGAGGCTGTCGCCGTAGCTGTCAGCGTGATTACCACCACGCCCACGAATCCTGCGTTGAAAAGCTTGTTCATCATACTCCTCCACATATTGAAACCCATCGATGGCCGGAGGGTCCCCGGTAAGCGGGTCTCGGCACGCGGCGGTCCGCTCCGCCTCAGTTGGTCAATGAGAACAGACCGCGTAAGGCTCTGGCCCGGCCAGGGCTGCCCTCGCTGTCAGATCGCGCTGCCGCCCCTCTAACCTACCACTTGGGCACACCCCCTGGCAAGGAAAAACTGCCGTTTTCGAGGCCAACCGCGCTGCCTACCTCTCTGGGCTCGATGCCCTAGCGTGCCTCGCCGCGGCAAGGGTCTTGCTTCGGTCTTCGCGCTCGCCCAACAGCCCTCGCGGTCGGTACCATGGCCTCGCGGCAACGACCGGTAAGGTGTATCGGCGAGGAGAGGCACCGTGGTACGACTGTATGCGCTGGTGATCGGATCGAAACCGCTCTTGGTCGCGCTGGCTCTCGCTCAGCTCGCGGTGGTTCCTCAAGTGACCGCGGAGCAGTCGGATCACATGAAGACGGCTCGTGTCGCGGTCAGTGAAGTTGCTCCTGGCCCAAGTGACACCCAGCCTCCGGATCAGGACGAAGATGACTTGCTGGGCGAGCAGGACGATCTGTTTGGCGATGAGGACGACCTGCTGGACGAGCCCAAGCCTGCGCATGACACCGCGGCGATACAACCACCGGCTGATATCGCCCATGAACAAGTCTTCATGGCGGATCGATTTCCCCCGGCGACCGCGTGTGCGACATGCCATCCCAAGCACTATCGCGAGTGGTCGGTGTCGCAGCACGCCTACGCGCAAATGAGCCCCGTCTTCAACGCGATGCACGGGACCATTCTCATGCTGACCAACGGGACCAACGGCGACTTTTGCATTCGCTGCCATTCACCCGTCGGGATGAACCTCGGCGAGCCGGCGTTCATGAGCAACATCGATCGTCATCCGACGTCGCGTGAAGGCGTGACCTGCATCGTCTGTCACCGCGTCAACAAGGAGTACGGCAAGATCAGCGGACGGTTGGCCATCGTCGAGGGTGATATTCTCTCGCCGGTGTACGGCCCGACCGGGAACGACGAACTGGCTCGGGTGCTGGCCAACCCGGACAAGTATCGTGTGGTCACGACCAACGAACCGGGTCGCAAGATTCACACCGAAGTCGTCAAGTTCTTCCAGATCGACAAGTCGGGTTTCTGCGGAACATGCCACGACGTCACGCTGGTCAACGGCTTTCGTTTGGAGGAGGCGTTCAGTTCCTACAAGCAATCACCAGCCGCCAAGCGAGGCGTGAGCTGCCAGGACTGTCACATGGGAGTGAAGCCCGGCGTTGTTTCAGGGTATGCGACGGGGCCGGCCGCTATCGTCGGCGGCGTGCCCACCCGTGATCGCAAGATCACGAATCACTATTTTGCGGGCCCGGATTATCCGATCATCCATCCCGGCATCTTCCCCTTGAACGCCAAGGCCGTGAAGGAGGAGTCTGAGAAGGACGATCCCACGGCCGAAGGACTTGCCACGATCCGTGAATGGTTGACCTTCGATCACCGGGCCGGGTGGGGGACCGATGACTTCGAGGACACCCTCTCGCAAGACTACGAATTTCCCCCGCGTTGGGACTCGATCGACGACCGATACGATGCCCGCGACATTATCCAGGAGAACCTCGAGTTGCTGGCTTGGGGGCAAGACCAGCGCGAGGCGATTCTCCGTGTGGGTTATGTCCTGGGTGAGATCGTTACGCAAAAGGCGGACGAGACCGGGATCAAGTTCAAGGTGCAAGTGCGCAACGGGACCGACGGCCACGAAGTACCAACCGGTTTCGATGCCGAGCGCCTGGTGTTTCTGCGCGTTACAGTAACCGATCGCGCCGGCCGGGTCGTGATGCAATCGGGCGATCTGGATCCGAACGGCGACGTGCGCGACCTGCACTCGTTGTACGTGCATGACGGCGAGCTGCCGTTGGACGAACAGTTGTTCAGCCTGCAATCGAAGTTCATCACCCGCAATCTCCGTGGTGGTGAACGAGAGCAGGTCTTGCCCATCAATTACTCGATCGATCCGCTGCCGTTTATCCGACCGGAATCCAGGCCGACGATCATCTACGGCCGGCCCGCCGGAGCGCGCAAGCACCGGAAGACCATTCCGCCGCTTCAAGAGCGCTGGGGGCATTACGAAGTGGACAAGTCGAAGCTGACGGGTAATGGACCGTACGCCGCCAATATCAAACTTATTGCGGCGATGGTCCCCGTCAACCTGCTCAGTGAGATCATCCTGGCGGGAATCGACTACGACATGACGCCGCGCGAGTTGGCGGACGGTATCCGAGACGGTCACATTGTCTTATGGGAAAAGGAAATCACCTTCGATGTTCATGCCGACGGCGCGGCGAGCGCCAAGACGGGGCCGACCGGATAACAAGCAGCAGTGAGTCACGGCCCGATGAGCGTGTTCAACAACGGTACATCAAGGTGGCGGCAACGCGGTGCGGCGTACGGGCTCTTCTTGGGGTGCCTGACGCCGGTTGCGTTTGGGCAGGACGCCGCTCACCACAGTCAAGAGCAATCGCACGAACAGGAAAGCGCCGCGCGATTCCCCGATGAACCGATCCCGCTGAAGCTCGAGGGATTTCCCCAACGGCCGAAACCGATTCTGGAGCTCGGCCCGCGGTTCCTCGGGACAGGTACGCTGGATCCCGGGTTTGAAGTGCCCGGCGGCGCGGTGTGGCAGCCGGCGCTGCTTATCTACGGAACGTACCGCACGGCGTTCCAGACCTTCGACGATGGCACGGACAAGTTCACCGAATGGGTCAACCGCCTCGACCTGTTCGGTAATCTTCAACTGACGAGCACGGAGCGAATTCTCGTTGGGATGAGACCGCTGGATCAGGACGGGCGATTCACCGGCTACGCCTTGGAACCGGGCGGCGAGGCGGACGGCTGGCTCGACGAGTTCAACGGGCGGGTCACGACGCTCTTCTTTGAGGGCGACATCGGCGAAATGCTGCCCAACCTCGATCCGTCCGATTTTGGAACCAACGACTGGGGATTCTCGGTCGGTCGACAGCCGTTGGTGTTTCAGGAGGGCCTGCTGATCAACGACACAATCGACGGCGTGGCCCTCGTGCGCGATACGCTTACGCCCAAGGGTGGATCCGATTTGAGGCTGACCTTCTTCTACGGTTGGGACAACATCCACCGGGACAATAATCAAGAGACCGGCGGGACAAATATGTTCGCGCTGTTCACGGAGTCGGATTTCCCATCCAGCACCTATCAGTTCGACGCCGTCTACATCCATGATGATGAGGGTCGCACTAACGGCTTCTACTGGGGCGCCGGGGCGATCCAGAGACTCCACCATTTCAACACGGCCTTTCGGGTGCTCGGCTCGTATGCGCTGGACGATGAGGGACCGGAGGTGAGCAGCGGTCATCTACTGTTTGCTGAAGTATCTTGGACGCCTCATCGCACGCACAACATCATGTACGTCAACGGCTTCTGGGGGATCGACGAGTTCGCCTCGGCGGCCCGCGGCCCGGCGACCGGAGGTCCGCTCGGCCGCACCGGCGTTCTGTTTGCCGCTGTCGGGCTGGGCAACTATGGCGCTGCCCTGGGGAATCGCGCCGACAACGCTGTCGGCGGAGCCATCGGATACCAGATGTTCTTCGACGAGACCCGCAAGCAGTTGATTCTCGAAGCCGGCGGACGCACCGGCGCCAAGGGCGATGAAGACTCGATCTTCGCGCTCGGCGCTCGCTATCAACAAGCGATCGGGCAAAGAACTATCCTGCGTTTCGATGTCTTCGGAGCGATTCCCGAGGAGGGCGACAAGGCCTATGGCGCGCGTGTCGAGCTCCAGTTCAAGTTCTAAGCGAGGCTCGATCTCAGGCCCCACCGTGGCGGCTCGAACGCCGACTGATGACCTGAACGTGAACGAGCGCGACGTGCAACGGTACGGTGAGATCGCCCATGGCCGATAGTGTCTGGATCATCGGGGCCGCGATCCTCGGGCTGATTCTCGTGCAGATGTTGGTGGCGCTGACGGGCTCAATCCGCCGCCTTGGGCACGAGCAGGCTCGGCGCCGGATGGAGATCCAATTGTTCGAGCATCGCGTCGCCGCCGCTCGAGCGCTCCGCGCCCAGCGGGAGCAGGCGACCTCGGCCTGGACCGGGTATCGCAAATTCGAGGTGCAGCGCAAAGTGGACGAAGGCGGCGATATCTGCTCCTTCTATCTCGTCCCACATGATCGCAAGCACCTGCCCGGATTCAGCCCCGGCCAGTACCTCACCTTCAAGCTCGACATCCCCGGCCGGGACAAGCCGACCGTCCGCTGTTACTCGTTGTCCGATGCCCCGGGCACTCCGTATTACCGACTATCGATCAAGCGCCTTGGGCCGCCGCGAGACAAGCCGGGTGCGCCGTCGGGTCTCTCCTCCAACTATTTCCACGACCAGGTGCAGCAAGGCGACATCCTCGATGTCAAGGCCCCGACCGGGCACTTCTTTCTCGACCTCTCCAAGCAAGACCCGATCGTGCTTGTGGGCGGGGGGGTCGGCGTGACCCCGGTGCTGAGCATGCTCAACGCCGTCGCGGCCGACGCCTCCAAGCGCGAGACCTGGTTCTTCTACGGCGTCCGCAACAGTTCCGAGCACATCTTGAGCGATCACTTCCGCAGTATCGCGGCCCAGCACGACCACATTCATTTGAACATCTGCTACAGCGATCCCGGCCCCAACGACGCCGAGGGCGAGCACTATGACTTTGCCGAGCGGGTGAGCATCGAGCTGTTCAAGCGACGGCTGCCCTCGAACAACTACGACTTCTATATCTGCGGTCCCCCGCCGATGATGCAATCGCTCACGTCCGGGCTTCAGGAGTGGGGCGTCCCCAAGAGCCGTATCCACTTCGAGGCGTTCGGTCCCGCTACGGTGAAACGAACAGCGCCCAAGGCCGATCCGTCGGCGGCGGCGGATGCTCCGTCGGCTCAGGTCACGTTCAGCAAGTCGGGAAAAACGCTAGCCTGGGACCCCAGCTACGATTCGCTGCTGGAATTCGCCGAGGATCATGGCATCGAAATCGACTCCGGCTG
>JADFGE010000191.1 GCA_022567855.1 Planctomycetota bacterium
GCTGGTCGGTTCGGACCTCGTCCTGACGCTGCAGTTCAACAAGCCGATTCCGATGCCGATGGATGATGAAGCGCTCGCGGAAACTTTGGGCTGGAAGGGCGGCCGCTTGCCGAGCTGTGTCGCCCAGACGGGTTCCCCGCAGCGCTGGACGCTTCGCTGGCGTCTGGCGGGAACGCGAACGCTCAACCTGCATCTGACGGATGAGTATGGACTTTCCAATGTCGAGCTGATCGCCTATCGGATCGAAGCCGTCGAGGACCACCCGCCGAGCGTGACGATTATCGAGCCCCAAAGCGACGAGCCGGTGCTTCGCACTGCGGTCGTGCCGCTTGTTACCGAGGCGCGAGACGACGTGGCGGTTTCATCGGTCTCCCTGGAGGCGCGAGTCCAACGGGCGGGGGAACGCGAAGCGCCGAAGCAGTCGGTCTGGGAAACCGAACGGTCGGCGAATACACCGACGGCGAGGCTCGAGGCCCAACTCGACCTGGGAACGCTCCAGGTCGACGTAGGCGATACCGTCCTCGTTCACGGAACCGGTGAGGATGTCTACGAAGTAGACGATCAACGCCATCCGGCGGCGCGCTCACCCGTGCGCCGGCTGCGGATCATCAGCGAGCTTGACCTGGCCGTGCAGCTTCGAAGGGAATTGGGCGTCGTCCGTCAGAACGCAATCCGGATCGAGACGCGGCAGGCCGAGCTTCAGGATGATGTGATCGAAGACGGTGTGCAGCCGGGGATCGACCGCGCCCAGGCTCAGATCGCCGAACGTGTTGCATCGCAGCGCGATATCGTCGATCAGCTGGAACAGCGAATGGACGTCAATCGTCTGGACGACGAGCAACTGGGTCAGCTATTCGGGCAGGTCGGTGATCTGTTGGACTATGCAGGTCGAGCTGCGAATCAGGCGCTTGAGGAGATTCAACAGCGCCAACGTGAACGGGGTCGAGCCGATGATTCCGGGGCGCGTGAGGCTGACTCGGTCGATCAGCGGGAGCCTGGTGAAGCGGGTCGGGGCGACGATCGCGCCGGCGAGCCTCGCGATGACCCAGAAGGACGTGACGTGCCGTTCGACGACCTCGACCGGGCCGATGCGGTCGAGGTTCACGAGCCGGCCGAGGCCGATCGCCCGATCGTCGAAGCCCAGCAGGAGGTCCGTGAGGAGTTGGCGGACCTGATCACGTTGCTGGACCGCGACGAGGACACCTGGGTAGCGATGCGCCAGCTTGAGAATCTGCTTCAAGAACAAACTGAACTGGAGGCAGACACCGCAGCCCTGGGACGGCAAACGCTGGGTCGATCACCGGACGAGCTGACGCCCCAGCAGCGAAGCGAGCTTGACCGCATCGAAGAGCGTCAGCGCGACCTGGCGGACCAAGCGCGGCAAGCGATCGAGGATATGCGGCGCCGGGCCGATGACCTGGAGGACGCGGACCCGCAATCCGCCGCCGCCATGAAAACCGCCGCCGACACCGGCGAGCAGCGCGAGCTTGCGCGCGAGATGGACAACGCCGCCGATCGCGTGGACCAGAACCAGATGCAAATGGCCCAGGCGTCTCAGCAGGCAGCGCGCCAGACGCTGCAGCGCATGCTCGACGATATTCGTGACACCAAGCGCGCTCGCGCCGAGGAACTGATCCGTCGGCTGGCCAGCCTGATCGAATCCATACACCGGTTGATCACCGTGCAGGAAAACGAGCTTGTCGCGTTGGCAATAGCGAAGGCGGAGTCCGACTTTGGCGGCCGGGATCGCGCGATGATCCGGCTGAATCAAAACACACAGTCCGTCGCGGTGGAGGCTCGAACCGCCGGTCAGGAAGCTCGCCGAATCGCTCGTTTGTTGGATCGCGCTGCTGACGCACAGGGCGCGTCCGTCATCGCATTGCGCAACCGACCCGTGGATGCGGGCACAGCCGAGGACGCTGAGAATCGCGCTCTCGAACTCTTGCAAGAGGCCAAGCAGTTGGCCGAGGAACTGCAGGAGGAGGCTGAAGACCGAGAGGTGCTTCGGCAGCGCGAAGAACTGATCGCGGCTTACCGGGCATTCGCTGAGCGCCAGGTCGCCGTGCGATCGGATGCGCTGGAGCTCGCGGATCACGAGAAACTCGACCGACGCCAACTTGTCGAGGCGCGACGTCTCAGTCGGGTGCAGGACGAAATCCGCCGCGGCTTGGACGACTTGAGAGCGCAGACGAGTGAGCTGAGTGATTCGCTGGTATTCGCGCATGTGCACGGGCTCATGGATCGCCTGTCGCGCAGGTTGTCCGAGGGCCTGCTGAATGGTGATGTGGGCGTGGAGGTGACCGATCGCCAGCAGCACATTGCCGACAGTATTGGACGGTTGATCAAGGCTTTGGAGGAGCTTCTTCAACCGCCGGACGAGTTCGCTCAACAACCAGCGGGCGGTGGCGGCGGCGGGGGCGGCCGCCCGCCGCGGCTCATTCCGCCCGTGGCTGAGTTGCGCCTACTCCGGGAAATGCAGGAGCAGGTCTACAATCAAACGCGGGATATCGACACCCGCTCCGATCTTGAGCCGGCTCGACGCCAAGAACGTCTGACCGAACTGAGCTCGCACCAGCGTGCGCTGCTTGATATTGGCCGGGAAATCGCCGAGTCGTTGCAACGCCGCGGCGGGCGAGCCAATCCACCGCCGGGCGAGCCCCAGTGAGTTGACTTGTTATGAACAATCGCTCGTACAGAACTGTCGCGTGTCTTCTCGTCGCCGTACTGGGGATTTCTGCCCAGGCGACAGCGCTGTTTCAGGACACGCAGGATCGTGACGAGAAGCGGGACCCGCCGCCGTCACTGGATGATCTGCTGGGCCTGGAGACGGACGAGTCCGAGGTCCAGGCGGACGAAGCCGCCCGTGCCGAAAGCGAACGGGAGCTTCAGCGGCGGCTCGACGAGAAGGAGATCACCGACGCTTTCCTGGTCGCGCTGGACAAGATGGCCACCAGCGCCACGCGGCTCGGCGAGCTGTTCGATACCGGATTGGCCACCCAGCGGGTTCAGCAGGACATTCTGGCCAAGCTCGATCAATTGATCGACAAAGCGCGGCAGATGCAGTCCCTTGGGCAGGCCTCAGCTTCCCGATCCACTTCGTCCCAGCGCAGTCGGTCGCAAAACCCGGGACAGCGCAAGAACCAGGCCAACAACAGCCGGCGTCGGGACGGGACGCCCCAAGATTCCCAAGCCGGTGATCCGCCTCCGCGCCAGGAGGGCGACATACACACGATCCTGCAAGAGGGGGGCGTCGAGTGGGGAAACTTGCCCGAGCGCATCCGCCAAGAACTCCTGCAAGGACGCAACGATAAGTTCTCCAGCATGTACCGCCGGCTCACCGAGGAGTACTACAAGCGGCTGGCCGAGGAAGGCTCCCAATGAGCCGATCGTCAGCCGCGCGCATGCGAACACCACGCGCCGCACGACTCGCGTTTGCCGGCGCTTCGCCGCTGAACTTCGCGCCCATTTCCGATGGAGGCGTAGATCAATGATTCGATTCGATCGCATCACCGTGAACGGACTCGTGTGCACCACGATCGCCGCGCTGTTGATTACGGCCACGATCGCTCCGGCCCAGACGCCCCCGGCCGAGGATCAACCCGCCGCGGATCAGCAGGCCGTGGATCAGCAGGCCGCGGAACCGGCGGAGCGCGGCGCGGAGAACCGCCCCACCGCCAACGAGATGACGGATCAGCTTGATGACGGCGTCGCGCGTGGGCTGATCTACTTGAAAGCGCACCAGAACAGCGACGGATCGTTCGGGCGCGGGCGCTATGGCCGGCATGTCGGTATCACCGCGTTGTGCGCGCTGGCGTTCATGTCCGACGGCCACCTGCCCGGGCGCGGCGAGTACGGCGATCAAGTCGCCAAGGCCTTGCAGTTCGTGCTCGATCATTCCGGCGAGACCGGGTTGCTCGCCGCCGACACCTCACATGGTCCGATGTACGGCCACGGGTTCGCGGCCTTGTTCCTTGGCGAGGTCTACGGCATGAACGCCGACGACAAGCGCGTGCGCGACGCCCTGGTGAAGGCGGTTGGTCTGATCATCGGCACGCAGAACGACGAAGGAGGATGGCGCTACAACCCAGTCCCCTACGATGCGGATATCTCCGTCACGATCTGTCAGATCATGGCCCTGCGATCGGCGCGGAACGCGGGCATCAAAGTGCCCAAGAAAACCATCGACAAGGCCGTGGACTATGTGCGCCGCTGCCAGAATCCCGACGGCGGATTCAAGTACATGCTCCAGGCGGGTGGTTCGGCCTGGCCTCGAACTGCCGCCGGTGTGGCCAGTCTCTTCTACGCCGGGATTTATGAAGACGACTCGATCGAGCGCGGCTTGCAGTACTTGAGGCGAACCGCGATGCCCGGCGGTCGGTCGGCCGGTCAGGCCCACTATTTCTACGGGCACTATTACGCCGTGCAAGCGATGTACCTCGCCGGGGCGGACCATTGGCGCGCCTGGTGGCCGGCCATTCGCGACGAACTCCTTGCCAAGCAAGCCAGCAACGGCGGCTGGTTGGATCATCATGCCGGCGGCGCCTACGCCTCGGCCATGAGCCTCATTATCCTTCAGATGCCCAAACGCTATCTGCCGATCTTCCAACGGTGAGCGGTGTCCGGGCAGCCATCCTGACGGGTCTGACGGCGGTTATGCTGCCGGGGGTCTGCTTCGGCGAGGACGACGAGTTCCTGCTCATTCGCCGAGGTCACCCGGTCCAATCCATCCGCGTGGTGGAGATCAACGAACAGGCCCTGGTTCACGGCAATCCGGCCGGGGGTTGGCAAGCCGTCGCGCTTGATGATTGTGTGGCGCTGTTGAACCCGCAGGCCGCACCGCAGCCGCCCGGGAGCGGTGGGCTGCTCACGCTTGCCGACGGTCAGCGGTTTCCCGGCAAAGCGCTGTCCGGCGCGCCCAAGACGGACGGCCTGTTCGTCTGGAACCACAGCCGCTTCGGCCGAATGGAAGTCCCGCTGGCGTGGGTTCGCACCGTGCGGTTGGCCAGGGACGCCGCACCGGCGCCGCCGCACGACGGCGATGTGCTGATGCTGCGCAACGGCGACGTGGTCGAAGGGCTGATTACTGCCCTGGGTGACCCGGTCACCATCGAGCTGATGAGCGATGACGAGCCGCAGATTATCGAGCTTCCGCTGGACGGCATCACTTTAGTGAGCATGGTCACGCCGACACTGCCTCCCCGAGGGCAGCGCCTCTGGCTCCGCGACGGGTCAGTCATCGATGTGACGCACGTGCTGCTGGGCGATGATGGGATCGTTCGGCTGATCGATCCGCGGGTCGTGCCGGGCGAACATCGGCTTCCCCTGTCGGCGATTACGGCGGTGCGGTTTGATCCTGATGCGATGACGCCGTTTGCCGACCTGTCGCCGATGCGGGTCGAGGGTCCGGCGACGCGGTACGAGGTGCCGCCGCCCATTGCGCTGGACAAAGCCCCACCGCTTGGCTTGTCCCGGGTCGAGCTTCGCGGCCCGTTGACCGCCCGATACGCACTGTCCGCCCGTGCCGGTGAGTTGCGATTCATTGCCGAGGCGAAGCGCCCGGTGACGGCCAGCGCGTGGTCGGACTTTGAGTTGGTGTTGAGCGACGACCAAGGCGAAGTGTTCCGCACTCGCCTCAACGACGCCCATCCCACGGCCTCGATCGACGTGAGGCTGCGCGGCTCCGTGCTCACGATCCAGATCACCGAAGGCGACTACGGCCCGATCCAGGATCACGTCATCCTGCACCGCGCGATGCTGCTGCGCCCATAGGGTGGATCATCGCTTGGGGCTGTGCGACGCGATTACTCATACGAATCGCAATTGATCCGCAGGCGGGTGCCATGCTTTGACCCCTTAGGGCAAAGCATGCTTCACCGCTGCGCGGATGAAGCATGGCACCCGGGCAACGCCTGAGAATCAATTGGGATCCGTATTATTCTCCACCGCACCCGGCCGATGACGCACACCGCCGTGTGGGGCTATGCTCCTTCGTATGACCGACCTGTCGCGTATCCGCCGAGCGTTGATCTCCGTCAGCGATAAGCGCGGGCTGGTCGAGTTCGCGAAATCACTTTCCCAACA
>JADFGE010000192.1 GCA_022567855.1 Planctomycetota bacterium
CAATTCCAGTGGCAACCGGATCACGCCCTCGGTGGTCGCGTTCACCGACAAGGGTGAGCGTCTCGTGGGCCAGCCCGCCAAGCATCAGCAGGTGACGAACCCCAAGAACACGGTTTTTTCCATCAAACGGTTCATGGGTCGGCGTCACAACGAGGTGCAGGCCGAGGAGAAGCTCGTGCCCTACGAGGTGGTCGGCGGCGCGGACGAGCCCGTCAAGGTAAAGGTCCGCGACAAGGTCTATACGCCACAGGAAATCTCCGCCATGATTCTCCAGGACCTGAAGAAGACGGCGGAGGATTATCTCGGTGAGAAGGTCGATCGGGCGGTGATTACCGTCCCGGCCTACTTCAACGACTCCCAACGAACCGCAACCAAGGAAGCGGGCGAGATCGCCGGGCTCACGGTCGAGCGGATCATCAACGAACCGACGGCGGCGGCCCTGGCCTACGGACTGGAAAAGAAGAAGAACGCCAAGATCGCGGTGTTCGACTTCGGCGGCGGCACGTTCGACATCTCTATTCTCGACCTCGGCGATGGTGTGTTCGAGGTGCTGGCGAGCAACGGCGACGGGCATTTGGGCGGCGACGACCTCGATCAGCGAATCATCGACTTCGTGGCCGAGGAGTTCCGCAAGCAAACCGGCATCAACCTGCGCGATGATGCCATGGCGTTGCAGCGGCTCAAGGAATCGGCGGAGAAGGCCAAGTGCGAGCTCAGTCAGGGGGTCGAGACCACGATCAACCTGCCGTTCATCACCGCCGATCAAAGCGGGCCCAAGCACTTGCAGCAGACGTTGACCCGCGCGAAGTTCGAGTCGCTGTGCGAGGACCTCTTCGATCGGTTGCGCGGGCCGTGCAAGACGGCGCTTGTCGATGCGAAGGTCAAGGCGAGTGATATTTCCGAGGTGGTGCTCGTCGGCGGGTCGACCCGAATTCCCATGGTGCAGGAGATCGCCAAGACAATCTTCGAAACCGACGAGCTCGACAAGTCCATCAACCCCGATGAGGTCGTGGCCCTCGGGGCGGCGATCCAGGGCGGCGTACTTCTGGGCGACGTGAAGGACGTCCTGCTGCTGGATGTCACGCCGCTTACGCTTGGCGTCGAAACGCTCGGGGGCGTCACCACCAAGCTCATCGAAAAGAACACCACGATCCCAACTTCAAAGAAGGAAATCTTCTCCACCGCTTCGGATAGTCAAACGTCGGTGACAATCCACGTTCTTCAGGGCGAGCGCGAGTTCGCCAAGGACAACCGGACGCTGGGTCGGTTCGACCTGACCGGTATCGCCCCGGCGCTGCGCGGCCTGCCGCAGATTGAAGTCGAGTTCTCCATCGACGCCAACGGCATACTCAACGTCTCAGCTACGGACAAAGCGACCGGTCAGAGTCAGTCGATCGAGATCACCGGCTCAACGGGACTTTCCACTGAGGAAATCGAGCAGATGAAGAAGGAGGCGGATGAGCATGCTGATGATGACAAGGCGAGGCGAGAGCTGATCGATCTGAAGAACCAGGCTGATCAGGTCGTGTATTCGACGAAGAAGTCACTGGAAGAGCACGGCGAGAAGCTCACCTCGGAGGTGCGCGGGAATATCGAATCAGCGATCTCCAACCTCGAGGACAAGATCAAGGGTGACGACAAAGATGCCATCGAAGCTGCGCTCAAACAGTTCAACGAGGTTTCGATCGAGCTGGGCAAGGCGGTGTACGAAGCGTCCGCCGCCAATGCCGGCGCCGCCGACGCCACCGGCGCCACTGCGCAGGACGATGCCGGCGACCAAGGCGAATCCAAGCCCGCCGACGACATCATCGACGCCGAGTACGAGGTGAAGGACGACAAGTAAGCGTCGTCGGTGACCTGCGATAATTTTGTTTTGGTAATCCACAAAGCCCAGGGACTCCCGTCCCTGGGTTCTTCATTTCATTTCGGTTCACCCGCGGCTGAGAGTATGACATGATCATCTGGTTGCAACAGCACATCGCTTTGATTCAAGTCACTCGCCCGGTTGATGAGGCTATCGACGATCATTTGGGGGTTACCCGTCTCATCAAACCGCGTCACCTGCACCTGAACAGGCGAGTGCTTCAATCCGCCCGCCGCCTTGATGAGCATCGAGACCGTCATGTTGCCGCCGGCTTGAAGCGCATACGCGCCGGGGCGCAGGATCGATCCATCGACATAGACGAAGCCCATGTGGGACGTTGATTGTGCTGGCTGGTAGTTGAGAACGGGCGCCACGACCACGCGGTCGCCATCGACGATCTGTTCTTTGAGACGATCCATCTCGTGGAGCATGCTGATGGTCTCCTGGGCGAATAGTGTGCGCTCTCCATGTACTCGGCGAAAGAGCTTTACCTCAAACGCACGATCACTCGGGCCGGCATCAACCAGAACATCGGCCAGGGTGTAGTCGCCCACCTTTGGAATTGGGTAGAGACCGGGGCGAGAAACCGCGCCAAGGATGGTGACTTTCCCGTCACGGCTGGCTTGGGTTGCCGCTACTTTCATACCAGCGAGATCCGCGACAATCGCTTGTAGCGCCAACGTGTTGTGCTTCTGTGTGACATACATCTGCACACTGACGAAGGCGACCGCGAGCAGCACGACAATCATCAGGACGAGATTGATTCGTTGCAACATGATTCGTTCCTCCAAAGCGATGCGTTTGCATTGCGCTTTGACTTGATCTACGTCCCCGAATCGGGCGAGTGCGTTGACCTTGGCGTCGTCATCGGATTGCCCAGCCTCGACAAACTCCCGCGTCGCCTGTTCGATGTGAAACGTCAGCTCATCATCGATCTCGGCTTCGATCTGCTGGTCATCGCGCGGATCAAACCTCGGCAAACCAAACCTCAGCGACGCCGATTCGCTCATGCCCAGCCCTTCGTCGCTGCCTTCCCCGCCGTGCGCGCGCTCAGAACCTTGTCGATGGCGGTGGTGAGCTGTGCCCAGTTGCGGGTTTGTGCCTTGAGCTTCGTCCGGCCTTTTCGCGTAAGCCGGTAATACTTCGCGCGCCGATTCGACTCGCTGGAGCGCCACTCGGAGTCGAGGCAACCACGTTTCGCGAGCCTGTGCAGGGCTGGGTAGAGCGACCCTTCCTCGACGTGCAACACATCGTCAGAGGTTTGCTTGATTCGCCGGGCGATGCCGTACCCGTGGTTCGGCCCGACGGCCAGCGTCTTGAGGATCATCAAATCCAATGTGCCCGGCAATAGCTCGGGCGGTTTTTTGCGGGCCATGATCGCTCCCCTAGTTGTTCTAGGGGAACAGTACCTCTGCTCCCCTAGCCTGTCAAGGGGTAGGGTGGCAGTGGATCGTCCTTGTCGGCGGCCGACGGTGGGGCGGGACGCGATCAGAGGTCTTCGCCGAGCGCGCGCAATTCAGACCGAGCGCTGTGGTGCTCATAGAAACTCGTTGCGCCTTGCTCGAGGCATTGGCGGAAGGCCCGAACCGCTCCATCGCGGTCGCCCTCAATGAGCCGCAACGATCCAATGTAAAAATGCGCCTCGCACAGCCGCTCGATTGCGGGTTGCTCAGCGGGTACTCGGGCGGCCTCGAGCAGTTCAACTTCCGTTAGCTCAGTCGCCAGGAATGCGACGATGCGCCCCGGCCAATCGCCATCACGGATCGGTTCGCGATCTTGGGCATACGCTGCCATCAGCGCCTCGGCCCCGGCCCGATCGCCGGCTCGAGCATCACTTAGGTACAGGTAAAAGTGAGCGTAGTCGGCCGGCTCGTCGGCGACGTCGATCGCGCGGCGTAAGGAGGCCTGCGCATCACTCCATCGGCCGAGGTGGTAGTACATCACCCCAAGGCCCAGATGGCCGTACATATCTGATGGCGCTAATTCGGCGGCCTTGGTAAATGGCGCGATGGCGGCGTCGTGGTCTCCCTTAGCCCAATGCACCCAGGCCTGCTCACGATGCAGGAAGGTGCTCTTGGGCTCCCATCTCAGCGCGCTCTCCAGATCTTCCAAGGCGGCATCGAAGCGCCCCGAGTCCCGATGCAGCTGCGCCCGCACCCAGAATCCTCGGATTTCCGAAAACTGCTGAACGTCGACCGCGCGATCCGCTTGTTTCATCGCGTCTTTCAACCGGCCATCTGCGTGAAGCATCCGCGCGAGGTCTGCGTGCATCAGCGCGTTGTTCGGCGACATTCTGACCGCACGTCGCAGATCCTTGATCGCACCGTCGTAGTCGCCGAGTTCAAACTTCGCAAAGCCGCGACTGTACCGGGCGTGTGGCTCATCAGGATCAAACTCCAGCATCCTCGAATAGTCATCGACGGCCTTTTTATATTGACCGGCGCTGAGCGCTACCCAGGCTCGTTGGCCAACGTACATGATATTCGTCGGCTCGAGATCCAGCGCTGTATCGTAGTCGGCCACGGCCTCGGCAAAGTTACCAAGCTGCATGTTGATGTTTGCCCGAGCCGCGTAGTCGCTGGAGGTTGCGGCGCGGCTCTCGACGACCGTGGTAATGTCTTGAAGCGCCAGATCGTGGTCCCCCCAAATCATGCGCACTTTGGCGCGGCCCCGAAGTGCTTCGAGGCTCGATGAGTCCAGTTGAAGCGCACTGTTGTAGTCGTCAAGGGCCGCCTGATAGTTGAGTGTGCGCCGTCGCGCCTCCGCCCTTCCGAGAAAAGCGCTAAAGGACGCCGGGTCGGCCTCGAGATCATCGGTGTATTGATCAATCTTGGCTTGGTCGGGAGACGTCCATATCCCGGTGAAGTTTTGATTCGGCATCGCCCGGCCGTAGGGCGTCACCGGCGTTGATGTCGCCTGATTCATCGTCTGCCGGAAGTAGAACACCCCCGCCGCGCCGCCTAGCAGGACGACGAAGCCGACGCTGAGGAGGATCAGCCCTACATCTTGACGATCAGCCATTGGAACCCTCTTGGTCGATGGTTCAGCGTGACGGGGGAATGGTACCCAATACCCGGTGTTTTGGAAGGTTTTGTGCCGAATGCACGGAATCCCAGGGACGGGAGTCCCTGGGATTTGGGTGTTTGGGAAGTGTGCGTGCGCTCAGCGGGTGTCAGTCGCGGTTGCCCACGAGAAGGGCGAGGCGGAAGGCGAGCTTCACCGACTCGTAGTAGATCCAGGCGAGTGAAACCAGCAGCGCAAAACCGCAGTACCACTCCATCTGTTTCGGCGCCCCGGCCGCAACCTTTTCTTCGATCATGCCGAAGTCGATGATCAGCCACATCGACGCCACGCCGAGGAACAGCACGTTGATGCCCAGCCCGATCATCGGCATCCATCCTTCGCCGACAGCGCTGGTCAGACTGATAAAGGGCAACTGCATGTGAAGGAAGTACGACAGCGGCCAGGAGATGATATATGTAATCATGATGCCCGCTGTAAGTACGCTAATCGTAGCCACGAACCTGCGCGTCGGTCTTAGTATGCGCATCGAATACAGCGCTAGCATCGACCCCATAATGCTGATCGTGATGATGAGGGCCTGAAGCGCCAGCCCGCCCGTCGCAGCAATGGCCATGCCTTCGAGCATTCGGTCCAGCGCGGCGGTAAGTGCGCCGAGGAACACACCCTCCGCCACAGCATAGATGGGCGCTAACCATCGCGCGTGGGCAGGATTACCGCGCAGAACCATATACACACCGATACAAATTCCTATCGACGCCAGGCAACTGATCCAGACGAACGACGTCGATGTGCCGGTGCTGATCAGCCAATACCCACCGGCCCCCGCGGCGACGGCGATGCTGATGAGTATCGCCGTCTTGTTGACGACGCCCTGTACAGTCGTGACGTTCGCCTGCTCGGCGTACATCTTCTTGCCGTAGTACTCGTCGAACGCGCTGCTGTTGTTGTTGAGAACCGGGTTTGATGATTGCCACATTGTCGGCGTCTCCTGATACGTGCAACGTACAGTTCGGATCGGTGGAACTATATCCTCGACCGGACGGAGTTTGAAGGATCAATATCGAATTGGCGCGCAAACGTCGGCTGGGGCGTATCATGCCCCGCGTGTCAGCTCAGCAGCGTAACTCGGGGTCGGCGGTGACCTGTATAGGGGTTGTGATCGGGGCGATCGTGTCGCTGACAGCCCTGG
>JADFGE010000006.1 GCA_022567855.1 Planctomycetota bacterium
CGTCCATGTCATCTACTCCGGCCTGTGGCAGACGCCGCGCAGCCTGGCCATCGCCGCCCGCGATGAAGACGCCGATTGCCTCGCCTGCTCGATCATGAGCAATTCACATCTCGTGCTCGTGCCGCGATTGCTTGATGAATGTCGCAACGTCGGTCGGCCGGACATGATCGTCACGCTCGGCGGGATCATCCCTCAAGAAGACGTGCAGCCGATGCTCGACGTCGGGGTTGACAGAATCTTCCACACGGGCACGAGCATGGAGACGATCGTCCAGACGGTCCGCGACGCGGTGAGGCCGTACACCGCGCTGGACACGTCCCACGCCACGGCCCAGTTGGCGCGACGGATCAGCTTGGCCCATGCCGGCCGAATGCCGGCCGATGCCAAGACCAAGCGACCGGCTCAAGTCGTTGGGCTGACCGGCGCGCCCGGAGCAGGTAAATCGACACTCGTTGCGGCGATGGCCATCGAAGCGGTCAGTCGAGGCGAGAAGATGGCGGTGGTCGCGTTCGACCCCATGAGTCCAATTACAAGCGGTGCGCTCTTGGGCGATCGCCTGCGTGTGGATTTCAATACGGTTGATGAGAACGTGTATTACCGAAGTCTGGCCATCACCGGCGAGGATTACGCGACCCTTCCGGGGGTCATCGGTTTGATCGGCGCGGCCGGGTTCGACAAGTTGATCATCGAGACGGTCGGGGCGGGACAGAACGACGTGGCCATTCGCGAGCACGTCGATCGCACGGCCGTGGTCGTTGTGCCCGGCATGGGCGACGCTGTGCAGATGGAAAAGGCTGGGATTCTGGAGATCGCGGACCTGTTCGTTATCAACAAGGCTGACTTTGCCGGGGAAAGCAAGCTGAAGCGCGAACTGCTGGACATCGCCTCCGGCCGCGAAATCTACGAAACCATCGCCACCCAAGGCCAGGGGATTGTGGAGTTGCTGGACGCGCTACTGGGGTGAGTTGCCGCGTCGAAGAACGTCTGCCGGCCCCGTTTCGGCTCTTCAACGCGATTTTGGCGGGAATCCGGCACACTTCGACCTTGATTGTCGTTACTCTTACATTGATCGCCCCCGTATCCCCCAGCCACAAAGGATAATCCCATGAATCTCGGCAGGAAGCACGTGTTTGCTGTTTTGATCGCGGCCGGTATGGCGTTTTCCTCAACCGCGTTCGCCGATGATCGGACCGCAGAGGAAATTCTCGAAGACATCAATGGTCTCGCTTACCCCACATATGACGGGGAGCGCGGCGATGACCAAGCATTTAGGAAGCGCTTCTTTGAATTGCGCGGTGCGCTGGATCTTGTGAAAGCTGCTTACATCCTGGAGCTGTATCAGGTTGATCCTGATCATGAAAAGGTCGCCGCAATGCTTCCCGAACGATGGCGCATTCTTGGAGCAGATGATAAGCGGAAAGAAGTAGCAAAAAGCGAGATGGAGGAGATCATCGCCTCCGCCCCCGACAGCGAACTTGCAGGTGAAGCTCGCTATGCGATGGCTATGAATGTCGTGCAGGAGAACATGTGGGGAGAAGAGAAAGATCTGGATAAGGCCAAACAGGCAGTCGAAGTATTTAGGAAAGCCATGCCGGATGATGAGCGCGGCGCTCGCTTACTCAGCACGCTGGCTCGTGCATATGAGGACGGCTCAGACGAACAGATCGGTATTTACCAGACAATCGTTGCCAACTACCCCTCCGACAAATATGCTGGCGGGAAGCTTCGCCAGGTCAAAGGCCTCGGCAAGCCCTTCGACCTGGAATTCACCGATGCCATCACCGGCACGACGATCACAAGCGAAGGGCTCAAAGGCCAAGTGGTGATCGTTGACTTCTGGGCGACTTGGTGTGGACCGTGCGTCGCTGAGATGCCGCAGATGAAGGAGCTGTACGCCCAGTACCACGACGAAGGGGTCGAGTTCATCGGCATCAGTCTCGATCAGCCCGAGGAAGACGGCGGGCTTGAGGCACTCAAGAAGTACGTCCAGGAGAACGAAATTGCCTGGCCGAAGTATTACCAAGGCAACGGCTGGGCCAGCGAATTCTCAAGCTCCTGGGGTATCAACGGCATCCCGACACTCTTTGCGGTTGATCGGAAAGGCAACCTGCACACGGTTCAGGCTCGCGGCAAAGTTGAAGAGCTGATTCACGAGTTGTTGGCCGACTGATCGGGTACGTTTGGTCCTCAGTCATTCTGACCGGCGATTGGATACCCAACCGCCGGTTTTTTGTCGAATAAGTTGGCCGCAGAACAACGCCAGGACAGGCGATCCGGCGTACGAGGCCCACCCATGTTGTTTTTCCAGCAACGCTCCGGTACGGCGCGGTATCCTCATAGTCGAAGAATGGAGGCCGATCATGAGCCGGACGACGATGTTCTGCGCAATTGTCCTATCGATCTACAACGGCGCAGTCGAGGCAGCCGAAGTTGGCTATTACAGCCAGCCCGCTTTGTTCGGCGACCAGCTCGTCTTTGTAAGCGAAGGTGACCTTTGGACGGCGACACTTGGCGAATCTGAAAGCGGCCCGATCATTGCCTATCGCCTCACCTCCAGCGATGGGTCGGAATCTCACCCTTGCTTCAGTCCCGACGGTCGGATGCTCGCGTTTACAGCCGAGTACGATGGCAACCGTGACGTGTACCTGATGCCGATCGACGGCGGCTCGCCCACGCGGCTCACGTTCCATCCCGACCCGGATGTAGCGCTTGGCTGGACGCCGGACGGGCGACAGGTGTTGTTTCGATCTCAGCGAACCAATCCGCTCGGTCGCTGGGAACTGTGGCGCATCTATGCGCAGGGCGGCATGCCGATTCGCTACGAGTTCGGCGAATGTTCGATGGCGACGCTCAGCTCCACCGGGCGGCAAATCGCCTTCACCCGCTGGTCCAATGAGAACTGGACGTGGAAGCGGTACCGCGGCGGCACGGCGCCGGAGATATGGATCGGCGACCTGACGGCTGAGACGTTCACCAATATCACGGACAATCGAGCCAACGATCTGTTTCCCATGTGGGTCCTTGGCCGCTTGTATTTCCTTTCAGATCGCACAGGTACAGCGAACATTTTTTCGGACTCGCCGCGCGGAGGCGATCTCAAGCAGCACACGGCGTTCGCCCCGCAACCCGACAATCCAACTGCCGTTGAAGGCTACGACATCCGTTGGCCGAGCACCGACGCTCAGCGCCGCGGCACGCGCATCGCCTTCTGTCAGGCCGGTGGTTTAGCGCTGTTTGATGCGGTAAACGAAACGGTACGACGGCTGGATGTGCGCCTGGCCAGCGATCGTGTGGCCAAGCGCCAGCGGTTCGCCGAGCTGATCGAGACCGCCACCGAGTACGGGCTGTCGCCGGACGGGACGCGCTTGCTAGTGGGCTCTCGCGGTGAACTGCTGAGTTTGCCCGTCAAGTCCGGCCCCTCCGTTCAGTTCACGCGCACGTCCACAGCAAGGGAATGGGGCGCCACATATTTCGGCGAAGATCAGATCATCATGATCTCCGACGCCGCCGGTGAGCAGCAGATCGCGATCGCACCCGCCGACGGCTCCCTGTTGCCATCTCTCGTTACCGAAGACCGCGAAGCGTGGCTGTTCCCGCCCGTTGGTTCGTCCAATGGCCAGTGGATCGCTTTCGCCGACAAGACCATGCGGCTGCACGCGCTGAATATGATCACCTTCGTTCGTCGGCAAGTTGACGCCTCCGAAGCAGCCGAGATCACCGACTACCGCTTTTCGCCCGACAGTCAGTGGCTGGCCTACACGAAGCCGATGCCCAACGGCTACGGCATGATCTCCATTCACTCGCTGCGCACCGGGCGCTCGTTTGCGGTAAGTGATGGCTTGCACGACGACCGTGAGCCGCGCTGGGATCCAGCGGGCAAATTCTTGTACTTCCTTTCCCGGCGAAAACTCAATCCCGTGCTCGGCGAGCTTGATCTGGAGCATGTGTATTTCAACTCGACGGTAATGTGCGTCGTGCCGTTGACCGCGGACACGCCGCCGCCAATTCCCGAACTGGCACATGCGGTTGATTTCGATCTCGACACGTGGGCCAAGGGCGAGCCGGGCGATCCGCAGGACGTTGCCGCAGACCCTCAGCAACGACAGCCGGATGACGAGCCGCCGGCCCCAGCGCCTGACCAGGAAGAGGAATCCGCATGGGTAATGCGCGTTGATACGGACGGTCTGCCCCAGCGGCAATTCATCCTGCCCATCGAGGCGGGCAACTACCGCCGACTCGAAGCACTGCCCGGCTCGTTGTGTTATCTCTCGGAGCCGGTTGCCGGTCTGCTGGACTTTCAGATCGGTCAGAGTGGGATTGCCGAGGGGAAAGCCACATTGCACCGCTACGACCTCGTAGCGGAGGAGGATAACGATCTGGCCGAGATGATCTCAGGCTATGTCGTGAACGCCAAGCGTGATCGAATCGCACATCCTTCAGCCGAAGGATTTGTCGTGCTCGATCCCACCGGGGCCGCAGAATCCGAAAAGGTAGACGTTGCGGAAACGCGACTTCGTGTCAACATCCAAGATGAGTGGAACCACATCTTCGAGGAAGCGTGGCGGCTTCAGCGCGACTTTTACTGGGCGCCTAACTTCGGTGGCGTCAATTGGTCGGCGATGCGCGACAAGTACGCCGCGCTGCTGCCACGCATCGGTACCCGGGCGGAACTCACCGACCTCATCGGCGAGATGATCGGCGAGCTGGGCACGAGCCACGCCTACATTTGGGGCGGTCAGCCGCACGATCGAGCCGAGTCCGTCTCGGTTGGCTTACTCGGCGCTGACATTGCGTTCGAGAATGGCGCGTACCGCATCAAGCGCATCCTGCCGCGTCAATCCTGGGATGAAGCGTTGGAAAGCCCGCTGGCGGCGCCGTATCTGGGTGTCCAAGAGGGGAGCGTTATCCATGCGATCAATGGCCAGCAACTCACCATGCAGACCAACCCCTACGATCTGCTCCAGGATCAGGCGGGCAAAATGATCCAACTCACGATCGCCGACGATCCGACATCGCGCGAACGTCGAACGATCCAGATCAAGGCGCTGTCCTCGGAGCGCCCGCTGCGCTACGCCGCCTGGGTGGAATCGAACCGCCGGTATGTTCACGAGGCATCCGACGGCCGACTCGGGTATCTGCATATCCCCAACATGATGGGCCAAGGGTTGGCGGCCTTCAGCCGTTATTTCTATCCGCAAATCGAAAAGAAAGCGCTCGTCGTAGATATTCGCAACAACGGCGGCGGGTTCGTCAGCCAGATGATTATCCAGCGGCTGGGGCGTGAGGTGTGGGCGTTCATGAAGCCGCGGCATGGCCGGATGGGTCGCTATCCGGCCAAGTCATTGTACGGGCATCTCGCGGTGCTGATTGATCAACATGCCGGGTCGGATGGCGATATTTTCCCCGAGTCGTTTCGTCTCAACGAGCTTGGCCCATTGATCGGCACGCGCACGTGGGGCGGCGTGGTGGGGATTCGCGCTGATAAGCCCTTTGTTGATTTTGGTCTGTCGACGCAGCCGGAGTTCGCGTGGTGGGAGCCGAAGCGCGGTTGGTCGTTGGAGAACGAAGGCGTGACGCCTGACATTGAAGTCAAGATCACGCCCAACGATCGAATGGCCGGCCGCGATCCGCAGTTAGATAAGGCGATCGAGGTGCTGCTGGGGAAGCTGGAAGATGATCCCAAGGTACTGCCGTCGCCCCCGCCTTGGCCGGAACGTGGGCGTTGACTCGCTACAATAAGCCCATGGCCGAGCGCGAGGATCAGGGCGAGTTGAGGATCGATCTGCCGCTTCAGCAACTGGCTGCCTTTTGCAAGAAATGGAAGATCGTCGAGCTGTCGGTGTTCGGCTCGGCGTTGCGCGATGATTTCGGCCCGGACAGTGACATCGACTTTTTGGCGATGTTCGACCCGGAGTCGGATTGGAGTCTGCTGGATCACGCGCAGATGGAGATCGAACTGATTGATCTGCTTGGACAAGAAGTTGACTTGCTTACCCGCCGGGCTGTCGAACAGAGCGGCAACCCGATGCGCCGCCGGGAGATCCTTTCTAGCGCCCGAACCATCTATGCCGCGTAGTGACGAAAGCGTCATCGTGGACGCTAGAATGGGTGTACGAGTTTGCCATGGGACTTGACGGCGTCGAACTCGTTATGGAGTTCGAAGACGAATTCGGTGTAACCATCGAAGATGAGGTCGCCGGATCTCTGCAGACGATCGGTGACGTCGCACGCTATGTCACATGGCAAATGCGTAGCAAGTGGCCGAGAGTCTCGTGCCCGACGACCAAATGTTTCTACGAAGTTCGCGGGTTGCTTCTCGAGAAACTGCCTGTCAAACGGCGCGACATAAGACCGTCGACACGTCTCAACGATCTGATTACCCGTCGGTTACGGCGGCGCATTCTGAAATCGTTGAGCAAGAGATCACTCTGGGTGCCAACATTGCAACCACCGGGCGTCATGAAGTGGATTGGCCTTGTGTTCGGTTTGGCGGCTGGTCTGACTGTCGGAGTCTTCTCAACGTTGGCCGGCCAGATCGTGGGTGGCATCGTTCTTGGTGTTATCACCTTCTATGCGACGTGGACCGCGTCTTATTTGTTCTCGATCCCATTTGCTGTTCGTTTCCCAGTCGGATACGAGACCGTTGGAGATCTTGTTCGCCGCGCTACGCCGAATTACGAATCGCAGGATGAAATCAACACCAACGTGTTAGATCGCATCCGTCTGATCGTATCGCAACAAATGGGGGTTCCGATCGAGAAGCTTGCGGCACAAACGAACTTCACTCATGACTTGCACATCTAAACCGTTTGCTAGAGCTCGTCTACTCATACCCCGCGCGCTCGATGATCTGAAAATCATAAAGCGATGACAGGCCGGCTGCTGACAGTTGCGGCAACGCGTTGAATCGATCGATGATCGAACTTGCATCATCACTTGCCAGTGCGCCGAGCGCTTGCCATTTGTGGCTGAGCAATTCGTCGAGATTCGCGGTCGTGTTCCGCGCGTGACCGGCTGGGTACATCACGAGGCCGCTGTCGTAGGTCTTGCCATGAGTATCTGTAATAATCACCGAAGTCGGAATCCCGTCCGGGTACTTCGCATCGTACTCAGGGCCGCCGTGCTCGAAACTCACCTTCTCCATCAACGCTCGCGTCTGGTGATCGAAGATCGCCTGCTCGTTGTAGTCGTCGGGCATAAGGATGAGCTTCTTCCAATAGCCGTCATTCGTATCAGCGAGGGTGGTGCTGCCGCCCCCGGAATCCTGAGCAAGTTGCATCGCTTTGCGCAACACGGTGGCGATGATGTACACCATCGAATGATCCGCGGACTGCCTCGTCTGGGGGTCGCGCTTGGCGGGATCGCCGATGATCCCGAAGGCAGGTTCGTAGGCGATGACCTTGATCGACTTGATGTTCTGCGGACCATCCAACAGTTGCGGATTTCGTTGAATCAGATCGATCAAGCCTTGCATGGCTCCGGCTGATTGATGCTCGTAAAGCCCCAGCTTGAAGTGCATTCCCATCACCGCAAAGTCGCCCCCGGAATGGGAGAGCACCAGATCGAACGGCGAGTCGCCATCGGTTGGCTCGAATTGCCGCCAGATGGCCTCGGGGTTGCGGAAGATATCCCCGGGGCCGACGAATCCGCGCATCGATCGTTGCATGGACAGGATCGCTGCTTCGGTGGTAATGGCGGCGGATGCGCCTTTGGAATCGGACAGTTGTTTGCCGGCTCGTATCGCGCGCCATGGGATGTAATGCGCGACGGTCATGCCGATCGCCGATTCGATCTGTTCGGCGGTTGCGCCGCGCATGGCGCCATACGTCGCCGCGGAGGCAATCGCCCCGTGGACGACGTGATCGATCTTGTAGCTCTTGAGGCTGAAGACCTCGGCGAGCCGACCCCGGATTTCATCCAGCAGCACCATTCCGCGCAGCGCGTAGGCGCCATCCTGGTTCGCCAGTTGCGCCGCGGCGACGGCGACGGGATAGAAATCGTTGTGCCCGAACTCGCCCGCGGTGTGGCCGAGCTTGGGGTTGTAGCCGAAGTTTGTGCCGTTGGAATCCCACTCACGCACCGCGGCGCAGTTTGCGACGATCGCCTTCTCCGGCGCGACTAGCTTGTTTGATCCAAGCAGCGGCGCCCCGCCGGAGATTTCATAATCCAACGCTTCGCTGCGCAGCACACGGGGCGCGTTCGTTCCCAGCGCGATCGCGGACAGGCCGCAGATCACCGAATCAGTAAAGAACATCAAGGTACGATCGAACACGGCTTCATCAGGTTCGCCGATCGAGCCGTTCATGAAGTTGACCGCAAACTCGCCGATCCCCAGCGCCTGGTTGGAGTCGCGGGAAAGGGTTACATTCGTTGTCGTGGCTTGTGTCGTCATGGCATGGGCGTGCTTGAAGCGTGGGGCTCGTTGAATGAGCGATGGCGAAGCGGGACATAGCCCAGAGCCATCTGCAAGGTTGGCGGCTATGATATAGCTCGATGGGGCCCCGGCCGATGGCCGATATCAAACGATGGTGAGCCAGAACCCAGGATCTTACACGGTGAGCGACGGCGACCTTGTGCTGCTTCTGCGGGAGGCCGAAGAGGGGGGGTACGTTGTCACTTCGCCACTGGACCCACAGCTCGTCACCGAGGCTGAGACGATTTCCGAGGCCTTTGCCATGGCTCGTGACGCGATGGAATCTCTGCAAGAATCACGAGCCAAGCTCTTCGAACAGCTCAAAGCCGCTGAGGGCGGCGCCGCCTAGACGGGCGACGGCACCGCGAGCTTCTCACAAATCGCCCGAACTGTTCCCCGCTTCAACTCGTTATGCCGTGGCACCGACACGTGCCGCAGTGTCTTGGCGTGTATCCAAACATCGTGCCGACGACCGTGGTGGTGCAGGTCGCATCCATGCTCACGGAGATGTTTCTCAAGATCGCGGCGTTTCATATCATCACACGACTTGGTTCGTTGGCCTTAGGAGTCGGAACCAAGATGCTCCAGCACGTGATCGACTTCGGCTGGGCTACCTATAAGGACGCTCGTGCGCTGGTGCAGTCCCGTCGGTTGAATCTCGAGAATGCGCTGTTTTTCCGCCAACGCCTTGCCGCCGGCCTGCTCGACGATCATCGCCATCGGATTTGCCTCGTACATCAATCGCAGCTTGCCCTGTGGATGCGCCTTTGTCGGCGGATACATGAACACGCCGCCCATGAGCAAGGTCCGATGAATGTCCGCGACCATTGATCCGATGTATCGACCCGAGTAGCCGTTGGCGTGCGCCCAATTCAGATATCGTTGATATCCGTCCGGGAAATCGTCGTAGTACGCCTCGTTGATGGAGTAGATCTTCTTGGTCGAGGGGATCGTGAGCTTGGGCTTGACCAACACGAATGCGCCGATCGATTGATCCAGCACGAACATGTCTACGCCGTGCCCGGTGGTCAACATGCACACCACACTTGAGCCGTACAGAACATACCCGGCTGCGACCTGCAACGTGCCCGGCTGAAGAATCAGATCCTCGGGCGCCTCGGACTTGAGGTCGGCGGTGCGGAGGATGCTGAAGATCGTTCCCACGCCGACGCTGACATCCAGATTGGATGAACCGTCCAGCGGATCGAAGATGACCGCATAGTGACCACCCTCAGCACTTGAGCGAAGGATGACGGGTGTGTCACCTTCTTCCGAGGCCAGCACGCCGACGTTGGCCCGGTCACCCAAGCATCGCATGATGATTTCATTGGAGATGACATCGAGTTTTTGTTGCGTATCGCCGGTGATGTTCTGCGTGCCGAGTGAGCCGAGCACATCTTCGATACCGGCACGGCGGACTTTGTTCGCAATCGCTTTTCCCGCCAGGGTGATGGCGGAGAGGATCCACGAGAAGTCGCCAGTCGCACCGGGGTATTCCTGCTCCTCCGCCAGGATGTGGGTCTGCAGCGACGTCAGGTTGTCTTTGGTGAGCCTGGGCTTCGCGGTGTGCGGGTCGGTCATGGCGGGGCTATGATCCGAATCTTGATTGAAAATCCACCTGGCACTTTCGCCCTTGGAGAGACGATTGTAGCGACTACGTTGAAGTCGGCGGTCGCGGTAGCGCCGGTCGTCCTCGGAGCTGATTGCGGTTGATGGAGTGATCCAAGTATGTCACAGCCAGTGATTCTCGCCGCCAAGCGTACCCCGCTTGGCAAGTTCCTTGGGGGCTTGAGTCGAACGCCCTCGCCGCAGCTCGGCGCCTATGCCATCGAGGCTGTGCTCGAAGCCGTGCCGTCGGCCAGGGACCATATCGACGAGGCGATCTTCGGCTGCGTGCTTCAGGCCGGCCTGGGCCAAAACCCCGCTCGCCAAGCGGCCCTTAAGGCTGGACTCCCCGACACCATCAACGCGCAGACGATCAACAAGGTTTGCGGGTCGGGACTTCAATCGGTCATGCTCGCCGCTCAATCGATCAAAGCCGGCGACAACGAGCTGGTGCTGGCCGGCGGCTTCGAGAATATGTCGCTCGCGCCGCACCTGCAGTACGTGCGCACCGGCGTGAAGTTCGGCGACGGCACGATGATCGACCACATGGCTCACGACGGCCTCACCTGCCCCTTTGAAGGTTGGCCTATGGGCAATGCTGCCGATCACATTGCCGAGAAACACAGCATCTCGCGTCAGGAGCAGGATCGATTTGCCGCACAATCACATCACCGTGCCGCTGAAGCGATTGAAGAGTGTCACTTCAAGGCGGAGACGATCGCATTGACCGGTGAGCAGGTGGGGAATCGCAAACAACCGGGACCGGATGGCGGTGTCTCGGCCGATGAAGGCATTCGCCCCGACACCACCGCCGAGAAGCTCGCCAAGCTACGCGCGGTTTTCGCGACCGATGGCACGGTGACGGCCGGCAACGCTTCGCAAATCTCCGACGGCGCCGCAGCCATCATCGTCGCTTCCCCAGAAAAAGCCGAGCAGATCGGCGCTCAGCCTCTCGCGCGCATCATCGACTACAACACCGTCGGCGTGGCGCCCAAAGATATCTTCGATGCCCCGGCCAAGGGGGTCGCAGCGCTGCTTGATCGCAACAACCTCAGCGTAGATGACATCGATCTGTTCGAGCTCAATGAAGCGTTCGCCGCCCAGGCCTTGGCGAACATCAAACAGCTCGGCATCCCGCAGGAGAAGCTCAACATCTGCGGCGGCGCGATCGCACTGGGGCACCCCATCGGCGCGTCGGGCGCACGTGTCCTGACCACGCTGCTCCATCAGATGCAGCGCATCGACGCCAAGCGCGGCATCGCCAGCCTGTGTCTGGGTGGTGGGAATGCGGTGTCGATGCTGGTGGAACGATAGCGTCGGCGCGCGGTTGGCTCCGATATCGCCCGAGAACTTTGCAGGAAGGTCCAATGCGCAACGCGTCATTGAGGTGGATTATCGGTGCGGCTGAGGTCGTAGCGCAACTCGGATGACCGTTGTAGGAGCCTGGTAGCGGTGATGGCGGTTTCACTGATTCGCAAACTCAGCCTAACCCGAATCATCCAGACCATGCCCGGGAGGTTCTTGAGTGACGTGTGTCGTACGGAGCTGCGTAACGGAATTTACAATTCGTCTCAATTGGACGTCGCGGCGCGTCGATTCCCTGCCGAGGCGATGCCATGGTCCATGCGGGCGGCGCCGTCGTTTATCCGGGTTTCTTGCAGCAGTTTTCTTTGGAACGGCGATCCACATCAGTGTTTTGGATCGCCATTACTGTCAATGATTGGAGTTCAGCACATGGCCACGACACGATCGAAATCGTCCAAGCGTCGCCCCTCGGCGAAGCGTCCTTCCCCGCGGCGCGCCACTGCCAAGCGCAGTAACGCCAAGCGAAGCACCACCAAGCGTTCCAGTTCGAGACGAATCTCGGCCAAGCGCGCCAGCCCCAAACGAAAGAGCTCAGCTCGCAAGAGCCACAAGAGCCACAAGAGCAGTTCCAGTTCGAAGATCGCGCATATCAGCGGATTCTTTGCCGGCAGCATCACGAGCCCCGGCCAGATTCACTTCGTGCCAGGCGCCAAGTGCAACGGCAACGTCCAAGCCAATAGCATCCAGATTGACGGCACGATCAAGGGCAACATCTTCGCGCGCAATCAAGTGAAGCTTGGCAAGAAAGCTCAGGTCAAGGGCAACATCAGCGCGTTCAAGTTCGTCGCTGAAGAAGGCGCGTGCTTTGACGGGCACATCAAGCTCGGTCGCCGTAAGGCCGCCTGATCTGCCTCAGCAATCTGACCTCATACACGACTTCAGCCGCAGCGGAGCAATCTGCCGCGGCTTTCTTTCTGCGCGCTCACCACTCGGCCAAGCTCTTACGCAAATGCCCGAAACCGAATTGGAATCTTTGCTCGAGTGTTTCAATATCACGAGCTATTCGATGAGCATTGTTTAGTGTGCGTTGCATTCTTATATCCGAACTGGCTTGGAGGCTCCCATACTTCTGTCTTTTGAGGTCTAGCCTCGTTTGACGGGTGAGTCTTCCATTTGAGTGGTCATCGCGGAACCGCGCCTCTGTACAGTGCGGATCGTCTCCTGAAAGTAGCCAAGCTTCGATTACTGGAGTTGCCATTCCAACCGCGATTTTCAGCGGCGGTCGACCTGCTCGGGGCGGCAGATCAGCAAGCGTCTTGGCGACCAGTTTCTTAATTTGACAGAGACGACACTTTGGATCTCCATCAGCATGGGATTCATGTTCTCTTGTGTGCGGGGGTGTACTATCAGAGTCGCCAATGAACACAAATCCGTCAGCGCCGGCAAAGTGCAATTGCCGCATTATCCGTTGAACCATGTTCTTTGCTGTAACCCAGCCGCCGCGATCTCGATAGTCTCTGAAGAGATCCACAGGTTGTCCGAGGACGCTCTCGACGAGAATCTTGTAGGCGGCTTCGTCAACCTTCGATTCGCTGAGAATCCCAATCTTCATGCGTCTGACGGCACTCCCCCGAGAACGCCGGTGTACCACAGATCACCCAAAGGCGATTCGCCATCTAGCAATCCCTCAAGATCATCGCGATCGACGAGCTTGGAGAATGTTGCTTCGTTGCCCTTCTTTTCGGCAACGATGATCTGTTCCGGGTGATCTTTGAAGAGATCGAGGAAGTATGGTGAGTGGGTCGTGGCAACCACCTGCACCGGCTCGCGGTCTTCACCAGATTCTTCCGGGAAGGACAGCCGGTAGAGGGCATCTTTGACATCGCGCAAGAGTCTTGGGTGAAGCCCGCGGTCGGGTTCTTCAAGAAGAACGAGCGACGGAGGTTGCGGTAGATAGGCTAGAGTTAGTAGGGCTAGCGCAATCAGAGTACCTTGCGATAGGTCTATCGCACCAATCTTGTGCCCGCCCTTTTTTGTACGAAGCGCTATACAGCGATTGCCCTCGTCAGGAGTGTCAAAAAGGATGCGATCAAATTCAGGCAGCCAATTCGCGACAGCCTCATTGATACGCTCAAAGCGCTCTGGATAATTGTCTCGTAGTCGATCAAGAACTACTGCAAGATGTGCTCCGGATTCAGCTATTTCGACCTGATCTTGGAGCTTCGATTTCATTGCGATCTGAGCGGCATCGAATGAGTAAAAGCGAATTCTTTGTAGCCACTCTTGGATAGACGTCAAAAATTTTCCTCTCATTCCCCCTGGACGAGAGTGTTCGAGACCCTTCCGACGATGGATACTTGACGTAATATTTTCGAGCGATTCTTCATCGAACTTGCCGCTCCACGTCAACTCCATTGAGGCTTGCCATGTGCGAGGATCACCTTCAAGCCCCACAGAAATCCCTCCTGGCCAGGGCCACTTGCCTTGGACAAACGAAGCGAGTGCGCGCAGCGCTGTTGTCTTGCCACTCCCATTCGGCCCAATCAAAAGGGTAAACCGACCAAGCGGCAGTTCGGTATTCCGTAGAACCTTTACATTTTGAAACTTGATCGATTTGATGAACATGGTGGCCCTTAAGCAGAGCACCTATTCTTGCCACTTGCCGTGCTTTATCAAGCCGGTCTACCGCGGCCTACTTCGGCACGAAGCTGAACTTTTGTCCGCCGATGGAGGCTTCGTACATCAGGCCGCCCTTGGTCAGTGTGAATACGAGCACGCCGGACTCGTAGTCGGCGTCGGCGGATGCTCCAGCCGTGGCGGCGACGGCTGAAACCTGGGCGGCGAACGCCAAGTTCCCGGACTTGAAGTGTAGCAAAGCGCCTCGGTTCTCGAAGAAGATGAGTTCGCTATACGCCTGCCCGCCGAGTTGAAATCCGATCGTGCCTTGGGTCAGGTCGCAGAAGCCGGTGACGGCGCCGTCCTCAAAGAGTTCACCTCGGCCGTAGGCGCCGCCCACGCCGATCGCCCCTTTGCCGATGGTGGGAAACACGGCGTAGCCGGAGGATTCGTCAAACAGTTGCTGCATGCTCGAGTCCTGCAGCTTGAAGCTGGAGATGGTTGCGAGCACGTTCTGGTGCAGAGACGCTCGTTTCGCGGCCGTTTTCGGCGCCGTCGAGCAACCGCCCAACATGACTACGAGCGCGACGGTGAGAACGCTGAGGATTCCGTAATTCTTCATTTCTGATCTCTCCTGTGACCATGAAGTAGGTTGTGATTTGGGGGCAGTATACGAGATTGAGACCACCACGCATCAAGCTGCCGCGCTCACTGAGACTGAGCTGCGGCAGCCGGTCACGGCTTCGTGTCGGGAGAAGGATGGTGTGCCCCGCGACTACGCTCCGGCGGCGTTGGCTGCCTCGGACCACAGCGCTGCGGGAACGCTCCATCGGACTGGCGAATCTGCCTCCTTTTTGATTAGATAGACCCGATCCAGCGGAGGACTCGGCATGGAAAAGCGCCTTCTTGATCCGAATTATCGATTCCGCCCGCCCAAGCCGAGCCGGTTCTGGGAATGGGTCCTTGCGCCCGTACGCCGGCGGGTGTATCGTGAGAGGTACGGCGTGCGAGAACTGGAGATTCGGGGTGAGGAACACTTACAAGCGGCGCTCGGCGCAGGTCATAGCGTCATGCTTGCGATCAATCATCCCGCTCACGGCGATCCGTTCGTCGTATTTGAGGCGATGGCTCGACTGCGCGTACCTTGCTGTTACCTCGCGGCTTGGCAGGTCTTCACCGGCTGGATGGGTCTCAAAGGGTTCGCGTTTCAACGATTGGGAGCGTTCAGCGTCGATCGCGAGGGCACGGACATGCGCGCCTTTCGCACCGCAGTTGACGTGCTGGCCCAGGGGAAGCGATCGCTGGTGATCTTCCCGGAAGGCGAGGTATACCACCTGAATGATCGCGTCACGCCGCTTCGAGAACGCGCAGCGATGATCGCGCTCACAGCCGCCCGCCGTCGTCGCCGGAGCCACGGACCTCCGCTTTACGTCGTGCCCTGCGCCTTGAAGTACTTCTATCTGGTGGACCCGACACCACAGCTCGAGTCGATCATGGGCCGGCTCGAAGCGCGGATCTACTGGCGGCCGCGGCCGGACCGTCCGCTCGTGGAGCGCATCCATCGGTATGCCGAGGCAATCCTGGCGCTCAAGGAGTTGGAGTATCGTCAGGCCCTGGGTGAGGGATCGCTGCCGCAGCGCATCAGTTCGCTGTCGGAGCACATCCTCCAACAGATGGAAGCGCGTCACTTCGCGAAGGTGAGCGGCGAGCCGATTCCTGTTCGCGTCAAGCAATTGCGCTACCAGATTCTCACCGAATCGGGCGCGCAGGTGATCGACGACGATGCGGCGGGCGAGTCGACTTCCGACATCACGACACCGGTCGCGTCGGACGAGCAGCGCGCCGCCGGCCGACGCGATCTGGAAGATCTGCACCTGGTGACGCAGTTGTTCAGCTACCCAGGCGATTATGTGGCCGAGGATCCCACCGTCGAGCGCATTTGCGAGACGATCGATAAGTTCGAGGAAGATGCATTGGGTACGGACTGCGCCGGGGCCCGGACGGATCGTCGGGCGATCCTTCGATTCGGGTCGCCGATCGACGTGACCAAGCAGTTCGCCGCGAGCAAGGGCAAGACGCGCGAGACCGCCGCTGCGCTGACGACGATGATCGAACAGCGCATGCAGGAGCAGATCGACCGAATTCAGCGCGTGTAGGCGACCGCGTTTCAACGCCGGTGACCCTTTGGTCTGCGGGCTGGCTGACCAGCGGATATCATCCATCATCGACATTGGCTGCGAGAAAGGAAACTCCATTCATGACGCAGGCTGATCCAGTGACGTCGCCAAAAGCAGCGCGAGATGAAACGCTCGCCGGCATGCTCTGCGTCGATACTTCGGGGAATCCGCGAATCCCCATCCTGATGGAGATGGTCGGCGCGATGAGCCGAGCCATCGATCCCAAGGAGGTTCTTCGAATCTTCTCCAGTCGGATCGAGGCGCTGTACGGCCCCCGCGGCTATGTCTCGCTCTCCACCCGCGGGCTCGGTCCCGGGCAATACAAGATCACCCGCCTGTTGCATCTTGACGATCCATTCGAACTAGCGGCCGCAGACCCCTGGCAAGATTGGGACGACCTGCCCGTTCACACCGGCGGATTCTTCGGGGAGATCATTCGCTCAGCCTATCCGGAGCTGATCCATAATTTGAGTCTGCGCAACGATCCGGGCGTTGGAGACGCCCTCGCCCGGTACCGATCGATGATGGCCATCCCGCTGTTCGACGACGGCGAGCCGCTGAACTGGGCCATCTTCTTGAGAGATGATCCTCAGGGCTTTACGGTTGAGGATTTGGAGCAGGCAATCCTGCGGTCGAATCTCGTAGGAACCTCCGTCAAGAACGTATTGATCGCCAAGCAGCTTCGCGAGGCCCATGCGCGGATTCGAGCGGAGGTCGATCACGTGGCCACGATTCAGCGTGCGCTGCTTCCAAATCCGTTGCCGGACATTCCCGGCTTGAAGATTGTGGCCAGTTACGAAACGTTCGATCAGGCCGGCGGCGACTACTACGACTTCCGAGCGCTGGACAATCGCGGCGACGGTCGCGACCCCGACCCCACCGGCCTGTGGGGCATTCTCATTGCCGACGCCTCCGGTCATGGCCCGGCGGCCGCGGTGGTCATGGCCATGCTGCACGCGATCCTGCACGCCTATCCGCGCCGACCGGACCGCGCCGCGGAGGTGCTCGATCACGCCAACCGGCACTTGGCCAGCAAACAGATCGAGAGCTCTTTCGTGACCGCGTTCTTTGCGTTGTATGACCCGCGGACTCGTCGACTGACCTATGCGCGGGCGGGCCACAATCCGCCGCTGCTGAAGAACCCCGGGTCCGGCGGTTCGGTCATCCGTCTCGAAGCGGTCGGCGGCGTGCCGCTGGGCGTCCTGGACGAGACGACCTACGAGGACGCCCAACTTGAGCTTCAACCCGGCCAAACTCTGGTGTTGTATACCGACGGCATTACCGAGGCCCGATCACCCGACGGCGCGATGTTCGGCGTGGGCGGCATCGAGCGCGCCCTCATCGAGTGCACCGGCGATCCCGCCTGTGTGGTTCAGTCAATCACCGATATTCTTCACGATCACGAGGCCGGCGTTCGGCCGAACGACGACCAGACCATCATCGCCATTGGCGTTGAGTGACGGAATCGCTGACTGTTCACCGCAGAGGCGCAGAGAAAAACGTCGACCGGTACAGAGGCCTGGTCACTTCAGTGACCAGGTTCTTCGCGCCGCGGTGAATTCTCCTTACCGTTCACTTTGTTCGTAACTCTGGGCATAGAACGCCAGCGCATCCCGGAGTCCGTCCTCGAAGCCCATCACCGGCTCATACCCAAGCAAGGATTTCGCCGCCTCGATACTTGCGCAGCTGTGTTGTACCTCGCCCACCCGCGGCGGGGCGAACTCACACTCACTTTGCACACTCAGAATCGCCGCCATACGCTCAACCAGCTCCAGCAGGTTGTAACTCTTGCCGCAGGCGACGTTGACGACTTGACCCTGCAAGGGCGTTGGGCAGGCTCCGGCCAGAAGGTTCGCATGGACCGCATTGCTCACGTGCGTAAAGTCGCGTGTCTGTGTTCCATCGCCATAAATCACAGGCTTGCGCCCTTGGGAAAGCGCCTCGGCGAACTTCGGCACCACGGCTGCGTACGGTGAGTCCGGCCTCTGTCGCGGCCCGAAGATATTGAAGTACCGCAGGCTCACCGCGGACAGCTCGTAGCATTGCGCGTAGGCGCGAAGCATGTACTCGCCGGTGCACTTCGCCACCGCATACGGCGACATCGGCTCGGGCGGCATCGTCTCCACCTTGGGTAAGGTAGGATTGTCGCCATACACGCTGCTCGACGCGGCAAAGATCACGCGCTTGGCCCCAACCGCCCGAGCTTTCTCCAATACCCCCAGGGTGCCCGTGGCATTGACCTCGTAGTACCGTCGCGGCTGGTCAACGCTACCTGGTACGGAGGTCAGCGCCGCCAGATGAAAGATCATCTCGACGCCCTTGCACGCCTCCGTCAAGGCAGCGTCGTCCATAATCGACCCACGCACGACGCGCACGCGATCTGAAACCTCGGCGAGGTTCTCGTCGCGCCCCTCGCTGAAATCGTCCAGCACGCAAACGTCAGCGCCGTGGTTCACCAGCGCATCCGTCAGGTGCGAGCCGATGAAACCCGCCCCGCCTGTGACGCAGACCCGACGGCCCTCAAATGCGTTTTGTAGATCAACAGACATGTGGCCGAACAGTGTAGCCGCCTTGCGCGCCGCAGAGCATTCCTCTCGTTCGGCTGGGCCGCCTTGTGCCTACCTGGCGTGTTGGTCGTGACCGAAGCCCACGGACTCGAGTCCGTGGGCTTCAGCGGGTGCCTAGTAGTGATATCGAAGCGGTGTCACACTCCGTCGATCAGTTGGTCGTCACGACAAATAACTTAAACGATCCTAAAGTGTCTTGATACCATGATGCCTCGATGCCATCTGCCACCCGTATTATCATCGGGATCACCGGGGCCAGCGGCGCCGCCTACGCCCGGCGCGTCATGCAGTTGCTGGCCGAGGCGGATGTCCAAATCCATCTGACCGTCTCCACCTACGGCAAACGGCTGCTGTTTGAGGAGCTGGGCCTCAAACGCCTCGACCCCGATGCGCTGACGTCCGGCCGTGGCGAACTCGTCACGGTCTATAACGACAACGACGTCGGCGCTGCCATCGCCTCCGGTTCGTTTTTACATGATGGAATGATCATCGTGCCGTGTTCGAGCAATACGCTTGGTGCGATCGCAGCCGGGATCGGCGACAACCTGCTCAAGCGGGCCGCCGCGGTGACGCTCAAGGAGCGCCGGCGTTTGGTCCTCGCTGTTCGCGAATCACCGGCTAGCCACATCGATATCTGCAACATGAAGCGGTTGAGTGAAGCCGGAGCGATCATCGCCCCCCTCTCGCCTGGTTTTTATCTGCGTCCCCAAACGGTGGATGATCTGGTGGATTTCATGGCCGGGAAATTGCTCGATCTTCTGAACGTCCCGCACGATCTCGACACCCGCTGGGAACAGCGCCTCGCGGACGAACGCGCGCAGCACTGAGGATTCTTCGCACGGCTTCGTGCTCCCGGCAGCGCACTTGAACGCGATAGGAAGCCCACGGGCTCGAGCCCGTGGGCTTCCGTAAACGTTCATCCTGCATCACCCACGTTGTCGCAATGACCAGACGAAGGCGCCTTCTTGGGCGTGGTCTTGAACGTACTGCACGACGTTATCGAAGTGTCCGCGATCCTCAATTGGCACGATCTTCGTTCGTTTGGCCCATATCCCGCCGTGCCCCGTCAGTCCCGCCTCACTGAGCGCTCGACTGCTCCTTGATTTTGCAATTCCCACGTAATGCCGGATCGGATCGCTGATCTGCTTGAGGTGAGCGGTTCGTCTCACCAGCGCGAACCCCGCCAGAAGATGGATGTGCAGCGGCGAGACTGACAGATCCTTCACCTTGATCTTGTGAAACTGAAGCGCCTCGATCATCGTGCGGCAAACCAATTCGCGCTGCGGTGGTGAAAGCAGAATCGGCTCCCGCGTCATCACGGATTTCGCGTAGGCCAGGCGTCGATCATGTGTTCCGATCGGCGGCGGATTCTTGTAATCGCCCTCGACGTGTTCGCGATGATGTCGAGTTCGCCAACCGCGCGGGTCGCCCGGCAGCCAGTTGCCGTACGTGCTGCCGATGATGTGATACCAGCCGTTCCACGCGGGCATATGGACCGTATCCTCTTGTTTGACCGAGCTGCATTGTACTGGCTGCGGCGCTATTGGTCGTAAAAGAAGCCCACGGGCTCGAGCCCGTGGGCTTCTGTGGGCGTTGTGTTGCGGTATCGAAGCAGCGTCGCACCGCCTCGGTCAGTTGGGCGTCGGAGAAAGTCGCGCCGGCTCGATGCGGCGCACCGCTTGCAAGAGCGCCAGATCAATGAGTCTATCCATGGAAGTTTCACCAACCACAAACGAGCCGCTTGTCGGCTTCGCCTTGACGGTCAGCCCCGCTTGTTGCAAAGCGCTCAGAACCTCATCATCCACACTCGTCGCAAGCACACTCACCAGCAGCGGCTCCTCTTGGCGAGCCGGGCTGTCCACCGCCCGGGTGTCCTCCGTACGCGGATCAATTAGCAATTCATACAGACTAACCTCTAGCACATGCTGCAAGCGTGCGTTGAGCAGAGCGAGCGCATCGCTTTTCTCGTCACCATCCAAACCGGCAACTCTACGAAGTGCGCGGAGGTTGGTGAGGTCGCGTTTGATCTCCTGATCCGTTTGGGTCGATGCAAGTTCATTTCGCAACGGTAGACCCAAAGTGAGCCTCGTTCGGTTGAGCACGTTCTCGACGCGGCGATGATTCTGCGGTGTATGCCGGATAATCAAATGCCCGTCGAGATATCGAATAGTTCCTAGTTCACCGCCGTTTTCAATCCAATTCTCAGGTTCGATTGTCTCCAGCAGCAGGTCGATGAGATCCCGAATGCTTTGCCAGCTTGGTTCGACATCCGGATCGTCCAGGCGCAATAAGTCGTGAACGTTGTAAAGGTACACTGGTGCTGCCAACCGACCAGACCACTCAGGAGACAAGATGAGTACCACACCGTCGCGGACAACATAGAACGGATGGTCTCCGTCTTGGCCAACCTGCCCGAGAAGGTTCTCGAGCAGCCGATCTATAGTCAGTTTCTCTGATGGAACGACGACCTTGCTCTCCGGCCAGATGTCGAGCGCTTCCCAATCAACGAACATGATTAGACCGCTCGCTTGACGCACAGCACCGATAGCCTCTCCCAACGATCCAAGCGAAGGGGCAAGTAGTAGTTCCTGCCTTTGCAACCGAGTATGTACCTCTTCGTCGGATGGCTGACGGTTTGTAGCATCCCGAGCCACGTATGGCTGTGCACTCGGTATGCGATCGCCGAGTCTTGCAAGAAACTCACGTGCTTGGGAAGCGGCGATTCTTGCCTCTGGAGTGTCCACCAGCGCCTCGATAATGATTGATCCGTTACTTTCGCGGGCACCCAGCCAGGCACCCCCGTTGAAGTCCCAACGGTCTGGGTGCACCATCTCGCCTACGATGTCGATCAGTTCGTGCCCTGGTTCCTGTTCGGTCAGCCGATCTGCCGAGTCAGCCGGATCGCCAAATATCGAACCACGTCTACCAAGACCGCCACCTCCACCGAAACCACCGCCACCACCTGCGCCTGGCGCTGCGGCAACGCCGCGGCCGGCTTTGCGAGGCTGATTCAAAGCACCATTAAGATCGAGTAGCGGGGCGCCTTTAGCACGCGCGCGTCGGCCGGGGATGTTCGGACTGTTTGCAGGCGGCTGGCGTGTAACGCCGCGACCTAACCGAGTATCGGTACTGGCTTGTTTGCGCTGATCCACCCAATTCCCGAGTTGCCGCTCGGTTGCGCCGACAGGCAGCGGTCCGGGTGGAAGAGTAGGTGTTGCCGCGACGCCGGCAGCGGCCTCCGTTGAGGTTGTGCTCAGGTAACCCGGCGCTGATTGTTGCGAAGCGTCGAGCCGTTCCAGGGCGTCCTTGAGCTTCTCGGCAACCTTGGAATCGCCGGCATAGTGAAGCTGTTTAGTCAGGCGTACCTCCTCCTTTGACACTCCGTTCACAATCGCCCGCAGCCGCTCGTCGTCATCGATCTCATCGCCTTCGACAGAGCCGAGCGTATCGACGCCCATCAAACTCAACTTCGCACCGAGGTGGGTCTCTCGACCCACCGCGTCCTCGATCAACCCGCCGAAGATGCCCTCGTACGACATACCCGATGGCATCTCGATCGGCACCGTGACCAGCACGGGCTTCCCGTCAATCGTTAAGCGCGATTTCTCGACCGCGACGAAGCTCGTGTACTGCGTCATGATCTGAAACTCTTCACCCAGCGCAACAAGTTGCTGTTTCAGATCAGCGGGGAAGAAGTTGATCTGCTGCGCCGCAGCCAAGTCCCGATTCATGATCTGCTCGACCTTGGCCCGAGCCCAGAGCGTCGCAATCACATCATGCTCGGGCTGATCTTCGGCAAACTCCAGATCAACCACGCGCTCATACGCCCCGGCCCCGGTATTGCCCGCAATCGTCAGCGTCCCTTTCCCGGCCTGGGAATACCGCCCGTGAATCACCAACGGCTGCACATCAAACAAATCAGGCACCGAATCCAACGGCGGAATCACATCCGTCACTTCCAATCCATCACTGAACGTCAGTTTGATATCCGTCAGCACCGGCGTCTCGATACGTTTCGTAAAGCGCTCGACCGCCGCATCGGAATCACTTTGCAGCAGGACGAACTCCGCTTCGCCGCGACCGGCATTGGCCATCCCTTGCAACAGGTAGCGGTTGACGGAGTTACCGATACCGAAGCTGAACACACGCGTGGTGTGAGCATTGTTCTTGATCGCCC
>JADFGE010000193.1 GCA_022567855.1 Planctomycetota bacterium
AAGAAGGGGTGGGGGTGGGGAGAAGAAGCCCAGGGAGGGAGTCGCTGGGCGTTGAAGAAAGCGGGTGATTGGGTTTGGAGGTGGACCGGGCCGATCAGACTCGGGCGCGCCGCATCGCCCAGGCGTGGCGGAGGCTGGGGACGCCGATGGCGAGGTAGCCGACGGCGAAGAGGATGAGGAACGGGACGCCGATCATGACGAATGGGCGGGTGACGCTCAAGGCGATGCACAGGATCATCAGCCCGGCCAGACCCAGCTCGATCGTTCCGCCGGGAAGTCGGGGCCGGCGCTTGCGCAGGATGGGGTCGGGGTCGCTGACCTCGGCGCCGGCGAACTTGGGGGTGCGAACGAACGGACTTTGGTACCCCAGCAACGCCTCCACCGCCGCTTTGGTATTCAAGACGTTGATGCCGACGCCGATCGCCATGAGGGCGGGCAGGCGCAGCACGGTGCGCCAGAAGCGGTAGCCCTGGGCGCACTGCGAGACGATGTAGAAGGTGCAAGCGGCGATCATCCCCAGCCCCAGAAACGCGCCGCCGAGGCTCAGCGCCGCCACCGGCTGCATCTCGTAGATGGGCAGGGCAACGTACAGCCCGGGCAGTGCCAACAGAATCAGCAGGAGCACGGCGATGTAGGGCACGGGGGCCGTGAGGTGGAAGAAGGCCTCGATCTTCGTGGCTAAGGGCGCGTTGCTGCGAAAGATGCGCGGCAGCAGTTTGATCGCCGTCTGCATCAGGCCCTTGTTCCAGCGGTGTTGCTGGCTCATGAAGGCGCTGACGGTGGGCGGAACCTCGGCGGGGCACGTCACGTTGGGCAGGTACCTGAATCGCCAGCCCGCAAGCTGTGCGCGATACGACAGATCGGTGTCCTCGGTGAGCGTGTCGTGCTGCCAGCCGCCGGCCTCTTCGATGCACGTGCGTCGCCACACGCCGGCGGTGCCGTTGAAGTTGAACCATCGACCCCGGCAGGCCCGCGCCGTCTGCTCGATGACGAAGTGCCCGTCCAGCAGCATCGACTGGACCTGCGTCAGGATCGAATCGTCGCGGTTGAGGTGGGCCCAGCGCGTTTGCACCATTCCGATCGCCGGGTCGGTGAAATGATGGATGGTGTTGTAAAGGATGTCCGGCGGCGGCACGAAGTCGGCGTCGAAGAGGGCGATGAACTCGCCGGTCGCGGTGGCCATGCCGTTGGCCAGCGCCCCGCCCTTGAATCCCTCGCGATTGGCACGGTGAAGGTATTGGACATCATGTCCTGCAGCCCTCATCCGTTCGCAGCAACGCCGGGCGATTTCGGCCGAGTCGTCCGTCGAATCGTCCAGGACCTGAATCTGAAGCTTGTCGGGCGGATAGTCGAGCCGGCAGCACGCCATGATGATGCGCTCGGCCACGTGGCGTTCATTGAACATGGGAAGCTGGACGGTGAGGGTGGGCAGGGTGTCGAACCGCCCCTGCGGCTGCGGTGCGGATTTCCATCCCTTGTTGCGAAGAAAGACCCACAGGACCCAATAGCGGTGGAGCCCATACAGACAGATGACCGCCCAGACGGCGATGTAGTAAGCCAGTAATGCTCCGACGAGCGGGTCCATGATCGATGCGACGCTAGGGGGTAGTGCCAGGGGTTCCCTGAGTTGAGCTATCACGGCGGTACGAGTCTCAATCAACTGGACGGACTCGTCTCATTGTTCCAACTTTCACGGCCTGTGCAACCATCGACCACGGTCCTGTTCGGTCTGCAACGGCGGTCCTGATCGGGTCACACGCGACGGCTGGATGTCCGAAAAACCGAGGCTCGGGACCCATACGAGGCCGGCGGAGTGCGTACCCTTTGTTGTACACCGATCGGCGACGGCGGTGCTAACTGATGCTAGGCCGCGCGAGTTCTCGATAGAAGTGGCAGGCGATGAAACAGGAAGGCCTGGAAACGGAACAACGAACTGAGGGGGCGTAGGTACACTGCGCCGTCGGCCGACGGGACACCGATTGGCGGCACGGGGGAAAAGGAGCTTCGCCATGGAGCAATTCATCGATTTACTTGACGATCACATGTATGTCGTGGTGGTGTCGGTGATCGGCGTGGTCCTGCTGCTGGGGTCACTGATTCGGGCGGTGACGGCCGTCCTGACGACCAGTAGCCGAGAAAAGAGCCGGCGCGAGATTGCGGCCTACATTGCCGAGGGATCCATCACGGCCGAACAGGGCGAGCGGCTGATCCGGGCGGACGTGAGCGCGGAGGGGCGTCGCCGGGCCTGATTCGCTCAGACGGGGGACGGTTGGAACGTGCGGGCAGATGGACGGCCAGTGCCTATCCTGATGACCGTGCTGGGCCGATTCGTGTCAATCACATGCGGGATGCTCACCCTCGTCGGAGCTGGCTGTGGTGAGTCGGACGACAGCTCCGGTCCGGCCAATTCGAATCAACAATCCGCGACGCCGAATCCAGGTGGTTCGTCTGATACCAGCGAGATCTGGTTTGTTGATATCGCCGAGATCAGCGGCCTGCACTTCGTTCACACCACCGGCGCTACCGGCCAGTATTACTTCCCGGAGATTGCGGGATCGGGGTGCGGGCTGTTTGATTACGACGGCGACGGCGACCTGGATGTGTATGCCGTGCAGGCGTTCTCGCTCGGCGCATTGCCGAACGCCGATGGCGTCAACGCGGATGGATTGCAGCGAGCCGAAGGTAGCAATCGTCTGTACCGCAACGATCTGGAGGTTGGGCCGGACGGCGTCGTGACCCAGCGGTTCGTGGACGTGACCGATGAATCGGGCCTCGGCGACCGCGGCTACGGCATGGGCTTGGCCGTGGGTGACTACGACAACGACGGCGATCTGGACCTGTACGTCACGAACTTCGGCCCCAACACGCTGTACCGCAACAATGGCGACGGCACGTTCACCGATGTCTCGGATGCGGTGATCCCGTCGGAGGATCGCTGGAGCACCAGCGCAGCATTCCTGGACTACAACCGGGACGGCTACGTCGATCTGTTCGTGACCAACTACGTCAACTTCTCCCTGCTCGAAAACAAAACCTGTTTCAGCCCCGGTGGTCGGCGGGATTATTGCGGCCCGCAATCATTCGACCCGGTTTCGGACCGCCTGTTTGCGAACAACGGCGACGGCACCTTTCGTGATGCGACGGTCGAGGCGGGGATCAATCTCGCTTTTGGCAGCGGGCTCGGGGTGGTGTGCGCGGACTTCAACCGCGACGGCTGGCCGGATATCTACGTCGCCAATGACGGGAACGCCAACCAGCTTTGGCTCAATCAGCGCGACGGGACATTCGAGAATGTTGCGCTGCTCGCCGGCGCCGCCTACAACGCGAGCGGCATGGCCGAGGCGGGCATGGGCGTCACCGCCGGCGACTTCGACCTCGACGGTGATCCGGACATCTTCCTCGCCCATCTGTTCGGTGAGCATAATACGCTCCTGGTCAACAACGGCACGGCCTCCTTCGACGATCGGACCGAGCAGTTTGCCCTGGCGTCGATGAGTTGGTCGTACACCGGGTTCGGCACTGAATGGGCTGACCTCAACAACGACGGTTACTTAGACCTCTTCGTGGCGAACGGGGCGGTGAAGATCGTCGAACAGCAGGCCGACGAGCCCTATCCCTACGGCAATCCCAATCAACTCATTGTCAACCTTGGTCCGCCCAACTTCGGATTCGAGGACGTTTCCGATCGAGCCGGCGCCGTCTTCGAGCTGATCGAGACCTCGCGCGGGGCGGCCTTCGGCGATATCGATAACGACGGGGATATCGACATTCTATTGTCCAACAGCAACGGGCCGTTGCGCCTGCTGCGCAACGAGATTGGCAGCCGCAACTCCTGGTTGTCGTTGAGACTCGTCGGCAACGGGTCGAGCCGCGATGCGATCGGCGCTGAGGTGCGATTGATCAGGCCCGAGGGGCTCGACCTGGTGCGCCGTGTACACAGCGACGGCAGCTATTGCAGCGCCAACGATCTGCGGACCCATTTCGGACTCGGTGATGATCGCGGCCCCCAGACGGTGGTCGTGGCCTGGCCCAGTGGTCTCACCGAGCGGTTCTCGGGACTGCCCGCCATGCAGCAGGTTGACCTGCACGAGGGGGACGGTGAGGCGAGGCCATGAGTTCTCTTCGCGGACATGCCCAAGCTCGACTCATGCTGGGGCTGATTTCGGTGATAGCGATCGGCGTCGTCACGATCATGTGGGTGCGAGGATCATCGTCCGACGGGGGCGCCGTCGGCGTGCAGGGGCCTGAGCAGCGGGCCGATTTGCCGCCGATCCCAAACTTCCCGCTTGATGCGCTGGAGCCGGCGGTCAGGCAGCAGTTCCAAGCGGCGGTTGACCGAGTGGCCGCCTCGCCGTTGGACACCCAAGCAAACGGCCAGCTCGGGCTGTTGTTCCACGCCTACGAGTTCTACGCGCTGGCCGAGCCATGCTATCGCCGGGCGATTGGCGTCGGGGATGGGGAGGCGCGATGGCGCTATTACCTCGGGCTCGTATTGTTGGAGCGCGGCGAGTGGGACCTTGGGGCGGGCGAGTTCTCGGCGTTCCTCGCCGTTGTACCGGATGATATTCCCGCGCTGTTGCATCGTGCCGATGCCTACCGATGGGCGAACCGTCTCGACGAGGCGTTGGATGGATATCGCGTGGTGATCTCGCGATCGACGGAGATTGCCCAGGCGTACTGCGGGGCCGGGCAGATTCTGTATCGTCTCGGCGAGTTCGAGCCGGCGGTGGAGTACTTACAGGAGGCGGTTCGACTCGCGCCGAAATACGGCACGGCGCGGTATGTGCTCGGCCAGGCTCTTCGCAACATTGAACATCTGGACGAGGCAAAGCGTGAGCTGCAGCTTGCCGAGGAATACCGAAATCAGGAACCACCGCTTCACGATCCGCTGGCCCGGGTTCTGGATCGCGCACGGATTGGGGCAATCGAGGCGTTGCATCGCGGGATTGATCTGCTGCAAGCGGGGGAGGTGGATGAGGCAATTGACAGGCTTGAAACGGCCATTCGATCCGCCCCCGACCTGGCCGAGGCCCGCGCCCAACTCGGCGCGGCTCTTCTTCAGCAGGGCGACTTGCCGGCGGCCCAAGGGTCGCTCGATCGCGCACTAGAACTGGAACCGAATTACGTGGAGGCGATCTATCACTTGGGACTCATCGCCCATCGCCGCCAAGATTACGCTGGCGCAATCGCGCTCTTTCAACGGACGGTCCGATTGCGGGCTGAGCACTTCGACGCGCATCTTGGGCTCGGAGCTGATTTGCCGAAGCTCGGGCAGACCACGACGGCCCTTGAGCACCTTCGCCGCGCCATGGCGCTTCGACCGCATGATCCGCGGCCGTACCGAAGGTCGGCCTCGGTGCTCTCCACGCTGGCTCGGTATGAGGAGGCGATCGCGACTTTGCGGCTCGGTCTGGAGCGACTGCCTGAGGAGGTCACGATCGCCGACCGCTTGGCGTGGGTGTTGGCCACGTGTCCGCGGGATGACGTACGAGCGGCGGCTGAGGCGTTGGAGCTGGCGACGGAGGTCTGCCGGCGCACAAACAACCAGGCGCCGCAGGCGTTGGACACGCGGGCGGCCGCACTGGCGAACCTCGGTCGATACGACGAGGCTGTGGTCGTGGCCCAGCGCGCCCGGCAAACGGCCCTGGCCAGGAACAATGAGCAACTCGCTGACCAGATCCAACGGCGGCTGGAGCTGTATCAGTCGGCCCAGCCGTACCGTCAGCCGGGCGGACAATGACGAGGATCAGGCTGCTGATGACGCGAGTCAGTTATCAGTCCGGATCCGGCTCGGACGGCGTGGGGCGATGGCCGCATTCGCTCCGGCGGCTGCGAATCTGGCGAAGTTTGCCGTCTTGACGCGGTTCGGTCAGACAGGCGACTGGCCGGTTCATCCAGGCCACGTGTCCCGCCGACATGGCCCAGCCGGCCGGCCCACCAGCGCGAGGCCGTCCAGAAGCGCCAAAAAGAATGTTGGCATTCCCGCCACTCGTGGATTACACTTCGCCTGTGCGCTGACGCCCGGGCGCACCAGTAAAGGTAGGTGCGTGCGAACGGCTTT
>JADFGE010000194.1 GCA_022567855.1 Planctomycetota bacterium
CGGCTTCCACGGCGTCGAGCTGGACAGCCCCGGCGATCTTGATCGTGACGAAGTGCTGCGCGCCAAGGACGAGACTCGCCTGGCCATTCCGGGGGTCATCGACTCCAAACATTGGTCCAAGCCGTTCTCACATCCCGATCCCAACGTGCGAGCCGAGGGTCGTCGCGCACTGGAGATCGCACTGCACGATGCCAAGGCGTATGGCGCCACGACCGTTCTGCTCGTTCCCGCGGTCGTCAACAAGGAAGTGTCATACGACGACGCCTACGAACGATCACAAACTGAAATCCGCAAAGTGCTGCCACTGGCGGAAGAGCTCGACGTCAAGATCGCCATCGAGAACGTCTGGAACAACTTCCTGCTCAGTCCGCTTGAAGCTGCACGCTACATCGATGACTTTGACCACCCGATGATCGGCTGGTATTTCGACGTCGGCAACATCGTCAACTACGGTTGGCCCGAGCATTGGATTCATGTGCTGGGGCGGCGCATTCTCAAGCTCGACATCAAAGAGTTTTCTCGGAAGAAGCGAGACGATGAGGGGCTTTGGAAGGGTTTTGACGTCAAGCTTCTTGAGGGCGACTGCGATTGGCCGGCGGTGATGAAGGCCCTGGATGAGATCGGGTACAGTGGATGGGCGTCCGCGGAAGTGCCCGGCGGCGGCGAAGAACGCTTGCGCGAGATCGCCGAGCGCATGGACCGCATTCTCGTCAGCTAGCCAATCTACGCTCTTGCATTTGGAAGAAGAGGCGATGATCGTGAACAAGGCACAGGCAACATCAAATGGTGCAGACTGTTCCCGCCGAGATTTCGTCAAAGCGACAGCGGTCGTGGCTGGCGGGGCAATTCCATTGAGTGTCGTTGCAACGTCAGCCTACGGCGCCGGGTCCGATCAACTCAAAGCCGGCCTGATCGGTTGCGGCGGGCGCGGAACCGGCGCAGCCTTTGACATCCTCAAGGCCGGCGATCAGGTGCGCATTGTCGCATTGGCCGATGTCTTTCGCGATCGGCTCGATGGTTGCCGTCACTACTTGAGTTCCGACGATCACTCCAATCGGGATCGCGCGCAGATCGGCGATGATCGGTGCTACGTCGGTTTCGATGCGTATCAACAGCTCGTCAACAGCGATGTCGATCTTGTCCTCCTCGCCACGCCGCCACATTTTCGGCCAATTCATTTCGAAGCGGCGATCAATGCGGGTAAACACGTGTTCATGGAGAAGCCCGTCGCCGTTGATCCGACGGGTATCCGATCGGTGATTGAATCAGCGGCCCAGGCGGATCGGAAGAACCTCACCGTCGTCACCGGCACCCAGCGTCGCCACGAGGCTCGCTATCTCGAACTCATGCAGAGAATCCACAGCGGCGAAATCGGCGACATCATCTCCGCCCGGTGCTATTGGAACCAAGGTGGACTGTGGGTGAAGGAACAACAACCCGCTTGGTCCGACATGGAATGGCAGATTAGAAATTGGCTCTACTTCACCTGGCTGTCCGGCGATCACATCGTCGAGCAACACGTACACAACCTCGACGTATGCAACTGGGCGATCGGCGCGCATCCAATTAGCGCGATGGGCATGGGGGGACGGGAGGTGCGAACCGCGCCTAAGTACGGACACATCTTCGATCATTTTGCGATCGAATACGAATATCCAAACGGCGTCGTCATGCACAGTTATTGCCGGCAGATCGACGGCTGTACCGGACAAGTCGCCGAGGCCATTCATGGTTCTACCGGCAGGACGTGGACCGGTTCGGGCAGAGCAGAAATCCTCGGCCAGCGGCCGTGGCGGTTCGACGCCCCGAACCCCAATCCCTACGTGGTTGAACACAAGGACCTCATCGGGAGTATCACAAATGACGGCCCGCACCTCAACGAAGCGAAGCGTGTCGCCGAATCAACCCTCACCGCCATCATGGGCCGCATGTCCGCCTATACCGGACAGGAAATCACATGGGACAAGGCGCTGAACTCCCAGCTCGATCTGTCGCCGCCGGCCTACGAATTCAGTTCACTGCCCACGCCGGAAGTCGCCGTACCGGGAAGAACACCGCTGATCTGAGCCGCTTGCGCGTCCCGTCCCGATTTCATCGGGGGCTTCGCGCTGCCCTTCGAGGAGTTGAACCATGAAGCGACGAGAGTTCATAGTCACCGCCGGCGCCGGCGCCGCGACAATCGCCACAGGTACAACGACCGCCGCTTCCGCTAAACAATCGGGCGCGTTCAAGCTCAAATACGCCCCGCACTTCGGCATGTTCAAGAATCTCGGCGGTGATGACGCGATCGATCAACTGAAGTTCGCAGCGGACGAAGGATTCACCGCCTGGGAAGATAACGGCATGGCCGGTCGCTCCGCTGCCGAACAACAGCGCATCGCCAAAGCGATGGACGAGCTCGGTATGAAAATGGGGGTTTTCGTCGCTCATGCCGAGTGGCGCGAGCCGATCTACGCGCGCGGTGGGGCCGAAACCAGAAAATACCTTCAGGATCAGATGCGGCGAGCGATCGAAGTCGCCAAGCGCGTCAACGCCACATGGTGCACGATCGTGCCCGGCCCCTACGACAAACGCCTCGAATGGAACTACCAGACCGCCAATGTCATCGACTGCTTCAAGGCCATGGCCGAAATCTGCGAGCCCGCCGGCCTCATCATGGTCCTCGAGCCGCTCAACCCATATCGCGATCACCCCGGCATGTTCCTGACCAAGATTCCGCAGGCGTATCAGATATGCAAGGCCGTCAACAGTCCTTCGTGCAAAATCCTCGATGACCTGTACCACCAACAGGTCACCGAAGGCAATCTGATTCCCAATATCGACCACGCCTACGACGAAATCGCCTACTTCCAGGTCGGCGACAACCCGGGTCGAAACGAACCTGGCACCGGCGAGATCAACTACCGCAACGTCTTTGGGCACATCCACGAAAAAGGCTTCACGGGGGTCGTGGGCATGGAGCACGGCAACAGCCGACCCGGAAAAGACGGCGCGCGCGCCGTCATCAACGCGTACCGCCACGCCGATTCGTTTTGAGAGGAAGGCATGAGGGATCGCGTGTAGCTCGCCGGCCACGGCGTGGTGATCGTCAACGGACGTTTGTCGGCGCGACCAGCGCCGCGTGACCGCGGGGGCTACTGATTCCTGTAAAAGTTACGTCCTAGCGGCCCTTCATGCCGATGTCTCTTGGCATGAGACCACACGGCACACCCGAATATCTCCAACAACGTCGGGTGCGGGCCGTCGCCATGATTCAAGCCGGGCACGGCACGACGGACGTGGCGCGCCGACTCACGGTCGACCCACGCAGCGTCAGGCGGTGGAAGGCGGACTATCGCCGCCGCGGCGCGTCCGGCCTTGGCGCGCGTCCGGCATCCGGCCGACCACCGAAGCTGAGCCACAAAGAGCGCCGGACGCTTCGCAAGCTTCTTCTCAAGGGCGCCAAGGCGAACGGCTATCGCACCGAGCTGTCCCGATTCCATCGGGATGCCCGCGCATCGCGAAGCTGATCGAACGCAAGTTCGGTGTCGGCTACCACGTCGATCATCTGCCTCGGCTCTTGCGTGGCCTGGGCTTCTCCTGCCAGAAGCCGACCCGACGCGCCAAGGAGCGTGATGCCGAGGCCATCAGGAGATGGGTTGCGGTCGACCGGCCGCGCATAAAAAAAAGGCGTCGCGTCTCGGGACCCACATCGTCTTCATCGACGAAACGGGACTGATGCTGATGCCGATCGTACAACGGAGCTGGACGCCGATCGGCCCCGGCGCGCCGGGGTCGATCTCGCCGCGGCGTCGGCGGCTGAACTTGTACCTGCACATGTACGTGGCGGGCGACATCACCGAAGGCGAGGTGATCGTCTTCGGCGCGTGATCTGCTCAAGCATCTGCGTGGGCCGGTGATCGTCATCTGGGACCGGATCAACCAGCACCGCAGCGCGGCGGTGAAGGCATACATTGCCTCACATCCGCGATTGCAGGCGGAGCACCTGCCGGCGTACGCACCGGAGTTGAACCCAGTGGAAGGGGTGTGGTGTGAATGGAAGGCGCATCGCTTGGCCAATCACGCCGCGGAGAGTCTGGATGCGTTGGCACAGTTGGCGATCGTCGAGGCGATCGACATGCGAGGCTCACAAGCACTGCTGCGTGGATGCGTTGGCGGCACGGGCTTGCCGATCCGCCTTCACTGAAGCGTGCGGACATTTATTATACAGGAATCAGTAGCCTGCGGGCCATGGCCTCGTCCTCAATCGTGACGCCTGCTCCATTGAATCAAGCCCGAGGCGGTCTGACGTATTCCGCCTGTCTGCGAAGTTGCCTCAGCCGGCGAACGACATCGCCCCTACCACCGATTGGTTGGGGGCTACGACGCTGATTTGGTGACAGTGGGCCGTACTGGACTTGAACCAGTGACTTCCTGCGTGTCGAGCAGGCGCTCTAGCCAACTGAGCTAACGGCCCGGCGAAATGCCGTCGGGAGTGTAGCTGTGGTATGGTCAGTGTCAACGGCGGCGGCGAGCCGGTCGCGGGGCATGCGCTCACCTGGTCACTGAAGTGACCAGGCCTCGTTGGGGTCGTTGACCGCCGCGCGCATGGGGGGAATACACTTGGATTGTCCGCATGTGAGGGATTCTAAGCACTGTGAGATCATCGCATCACATGCCGGGCGTTATGAGGAGCATCAGGCTATGAAGATCGTACGTTGGCTCGTCATCGTCGCCGTGGTCGTTGGTTCGTTGAGTCTTGCGCTGTGCGCGGCGAGTGCCGACGATCCGCCGCCGGGGTCGCTCACGCTGCTGGATGGGTTCAAGCATCAGAAGCTGCAGGGCATCGACACGCGCGTCGGCAAGATTTGGAAAGATGGGGGAATCACCATTCAGTACGACATCGGTCGATTGTCGGGCAACTACGCGAAGCAGCAGCGCGAGTACCAGGCGGACCAACTGCTGTGGGCAAAGCAGCAGACGTGGCACGGCCAGCCGGTCGAGTTGGCGATGATGAAGGACCGGCAACTGTACGTCAGCTTCCCCGAGCGTCACGCAAACTTCTATGGGAAAGTGCAGAAGGAACAGGACCTGGTTGACGCGCTGCTGATGGTGCTGACGTATGTGCCGGCGGAGAAGGCGGAGCGGTAGCACGGTTCACATTATGGCGATGTGTCTCGACACACGACCCGCGGGTTTCCACCCGCGGCTACTAAAGAGCGTGCAATTGAGCGTTCGTGAGACGTTCCGAAAGAGGCCTCATCACTCCTGCGGGAAGTGCGTTGAATAGTTGGGCGATTCCTTGGTGATCTGAATGTCGTGCGGGTGCGATTCGATGAGCGTGGCCCCGGAGACGCGAACGAATCGTGCGTGCTCGCGCATCTCGTCGATCGTTCGACAGCCGCAGTACCCCATCGCGGCTCGTAAGCCCCCAACCATTTGATAGACAAACTCGTCGAGCGGCCCTCGGTACGGCACGCGACCTTCAACGCCCTCCGGCACGAACTTGGAGGACTCGGCGGTTTGGCCGTACCGATCAGCGGAGCCTGCCCCCATGGCGCCTTCGCTTCCCATGCCGCGATAGCTTTTGTAGCGCCGGCCGTGATGCAGGATCAGCTCGCCCGGGCTTTCATCCATCCCGGCGAACAGTGAGCCGAGCATGACACTGTTAGCGCCGGCGGCGATGGCCTTGGCGATATCGCCGGAATGACGGACGCCTCCGTCGGCAATGATCGGCACGCCCGCGTCGTTGGCCACGTCCAGGACATTCAGAATCGCACTGAGTTGGGGCACGCCCACCCCGGTCACGACGCGCGTGGTGCAGATCGAACCGGGGCCAATGCCGACCTTGATCGCGTCGACGCCGGCGGCGATGAGATCGGTCGCGGCCTCCGCGGTGGCGATGTTGCCGGAAACGATATCCAGATCGTATCGCTTGCGGATTGTTCGGATCGTCTTGATGACATTCGCGGAATGTCCGTGGGCAGTGTCGATGACGATCACATCCACATCAGCCCCAACCAGCGCTTCAACCCGATCGTACTGGGCGATCCCGACGGCGGCGCCGACGCG
>JADFGE010000195.1 GCA_022567855.1 Planctomycetota bacterium
CGCACCTCGGCGGCCATTTGGATGTTGGGAAACTCACTGATGATCGTATCGCCCAGTCGCGCGGCTTCGGCCCAACGATGATCGTTCACCGCGAGCTTGAACTGTACGCCGAGGTTCTCGCGGTGCCGAACGATCACACCCTGGGCGACCTCGGCCAGCCGCTCGGCTTCTTCGCGCGACAGGTATCGGTCGAGTTCCTTGAGGATGTGCATCGCCGCTTCGACATCATCGCGCTGGGCCAACTCAAGGAACCGGGCCTCGAGTTCCTGTTTGTGCTCGGCGCGGGCCCGCATGATCCGCCCGTCAAGATCGTCGACGATGTGCGAGTCGGGATACAGCCGGCGTATGCGCGCCGCTTCCTGATGCGCCGCCGACCAATCTCGGCTTGTCAGGAGCGCATCGAGCCGGGTGAGCGCGGTATCAAGCTGTGCCTCGTAATGTTCGTCACGCGCCTGGTCGATGGACGAGCGAAACGCCTCCGCCTCCTCGCGGTAGCCGAATTGATTGGCCATTTCCTCACACAGCGTGATGGCGGCGTCGTAGTCACCCCGGCTGATGTCCTGGTCGATGGCCTTGCGCAACAGTCCAAGCTCACGCTCACGAAACAGCACGCGCTTGGCGTGATCCGACAGCATGGTGTTCTCGAGGATCTGCGCGAGTAGTTCGTCGGTGCGGGCCACAGGCGTCGCCGGACTCGGTGCGTCCTGTGTTTGGAAGTGCAGGGCAATGGGCAGGGCGCTTCCCACCACGAGCAGGCCGAGCAGTCCAGCCCCGATGATGGCCGAACCATCATCCATCACCGTCCCGACGGCGATGGTTCCCGCGCCGGTGATCGCGAGCACGCCGTACAGCGCCGCCAGCCACGACTTCAAGACGATGCCCACGATGAGCGCGGTCGCGGCCAATCCCCCCGCGACGAGACTCACGATCCCCCAATCGTGCGCGAGGTTCATCGCCCCGGCAACAATGGCTGATGCGCACCACACGCCAAGTGCCACAAGGACAATGATCGTTTGCGCCGCCGCTGGTCGATTGCTTTGCTGCGTCATCTGTCTTGACGATCAACTACCAGTCCACCCGTATCTTTCCTAGCCGCACATGAATATGTGCGGGCACCCGCGGATATGCATCCGCAGCTGGTACGAGTGACTTTGTCGAACATTACCAACACAGGACTCACTAACTTCCGCGGGCCAACTTCCGGGGGCTAGCTTCCGGGGGCTAACTTCCGGGGGTGGGTTTGCCGCAGTCGAAGGTTATTGGGACAAAACACAGGAACTTAAACGGAACATTCCCGGTATTCACGAATTGGTGGATCACATTCGGTTGAACGAAGAGCGCGTCGCCGGGCTTAAGATCATGGAACGCGCCATCGTGTTCCAGGCGAGCGCTGCCTGCGACGACATAGACCTCGTGCTCGTAGTCGTGGCGGTGACGAGGCGAATGGCCGCCGGGCTCGACCGTGAAGTGCCGCATGGCGAAGTTCGGCGCGTCGTCAGCCCGACCGATCATCATCCGCATGGTGACGCCCTCAGCTCCATCCATCTGCATGGGAGCGCCATCCATCTCCTCAGCTCGTCGGATTAACATCGTCGCCTCCTTCGCTATCGTCACCGGTTACTCTATCGGCCTATGTCGCGGTGCGGCAGTTTTCATCGCAGCGAAAGGTCATACCCGTGAAAAGACCGCAGATTGCAACGTTCGTGCTCTCGGATTTCCAGACCAACTGCTTCGTGGTGACCACGCCGGGGGATGTGGACTGCTGGATCGTGGACTGCGGTTTCGAGCCGGACGCGCTGCTGGATCACGTGGCCGAATCGGGGCTCAAGCCGATCGCCCTGTTGTTGACGCACACCCATTCAGACCATATCGGGGGCGTGGATGCGGTGCTGAGCCGTTTCGGGGCGATGCCGATCTACGTCCACGAGGCCGAGGCCGGATTCTGTAGCGATCCGATGCTGAACCTTTCAGCCTTGATGGGGATGGAATTGCGAGTGACCGAGCCGGACCATCAGCTCACCGATGGCGAGACATTGTCGCTGAACGGCACGGTCTGGCGGGTGGTTCACGCGCCCGGCCACAGCCCGGGCGGTGTCTTATTCGTCCATGATGAGTCCAACCAGGCGATCGTCGGCGACACGCTGTTTATGGGCGGGATCGGCCGGCACGACTTCCCGACCTCCAACGTCCGAGACCTGCGCCGGACGATCAGCGAAGTGCTGATGTCTATGCCGGATGAGATGGTCATCCACCCGGGGCACGGACCGAGCACGACGATCGGTAAAGAGCGCCGGACCAATCCGTTTGTGGTGCAGGGGTTCTGATGGTGTGGACGCTAATCACGGAGCGCACGGAAATGCTTGCCTGACCGGCTCAGATGACACAACCGCCTCGGATTTGCCACGGTTCCCACTGCGTCGTACACAGCGTCCGCGGCCGTGTGTCGATAGTCTCGCGGGTCGGGAACGGGGAGATCACGATGCAGTGTCCGCAATGCAGCTCAGTGTTGGAGTCGTTGGAGTACGAAGGTGCGCCGATTCATGGCTGCAACACGTGCGGCGGCGAGTTCATCGGCGCCGAAGACCTCGGACGCGTCGTGCGCCTTCGACAGGAGCAGTTCAGCGCCGAACTGCAATCAGCGCTGGCCGAACGCCAGCCGAGCTTCGGCGTGCCGGAGTCGGAAACGGCCCGGGCGCTGTGCTGTCCCGGCTGTGGTGAGTCGATGCGGGTGGCAAACTATGGCGGCGACAGCGGCGTGTTTGTCGATCGTTGCGAGCGCTGCCAGGGTATCTGGCTCGATCAGCAGGAGCTGGAGAAGATCCAACTCCTGACCGAGCGCTGGGCCGACGAGGCCCCCCAACAGTTGCGTGCGCTTTCCAACGAACTCGAAACCGCCCGGCAAGCGGCGGCTGCGCAAACCAACAGCGCATTCTCCGGCTCACGGTTCGCCTTCGTCAACGCCGTGATCAATCGCCTCCTCGACGCCGCGTAAGTCAGGCCTTGGGCCTGACTCGCTTGCGATCAGGCAGGCTCAAAGCCTGCCCTACCCCGCGCGCATGAAGCTGGTACAGTATTGACATGATGCAATGGGCCACACGACCTGCGCCACACGTGTTGGCGACGATTCTGCTGATCGTCTGCCTCGGCGTTCCAGCGGCTCGTGCGCAGGATAATGTTGAGCCGGCCACGACTCGACCGGACTCGCCCCGCACGAACGACCCGGCCGAGGCGATCCGCGTGATGTCGTTCAACATTCGTTTTGGCACAGCGAAAGACGGTGAGAACGCCTGGCCCCATCGACGCGAGATGGTGTTCGATGTTGTTCGCAATCATCGGCCGGACATCGTTGGAATGCAGGAGGTCCTCAACGGTCAGCGCGCGGCCCTGTTGCGAGCGCTGCCGGAGTATGAATCGATCGGCAAGGGTCGGTTCGATGGGGCGCTGCGCGGGGAGTTCTCCCCCATCATGTATCGCAAAGAACGTTTTGAGGTGCTCGAACACGGCCAGTTTTGGCTCTCGGATACGCCCGACGTTCCGGGCTCGAAATCGTGGGGGAATGCGATCACGCGCATCTGTACCTGGGCGAGAATGCGCGATCGTGAGACCGGCCGAGTGGTTTATTTCTACAACACGCATCTGGATCATCGCTCACCGCCGTCGCAGCAGCGAAGCGCCGAGATGATCGCCCAGCGAATCGATCAGCACGCCAATAAAACCGATCCCGTTATTCTCGTCGGCGACTTCAACGCGGCGGAGGACACCTCAACGATTCGTTACCTCAAGGGCGAGGTCGATCGAGCGTACGAAACGACCAAAGATCCCCCACCTTCACCGAAATTGCGCGATACGTTTCGCGTACTGCATCCGGACGCAACGAACGTCGGCACCTTCAACGGGTTCCGTGGCGAAAGCTCCCGAGCCAAGATCGACTACGTGCTCGTCAGCGACGGGATCGAAGTGCTCCGCGCCGCGATCGTCCACGACAACAAAGACGGCCGATATCCGTCCGATCACTTCCCCGTGACGGCGACGATCATCGTGAATCATGTCAAACCCCAAACCGGCGAACCCGCACCGTAGGAAGGGCGCCTGTCGGCACCTCCAAACGAATCCTTGCCTGTCCAAGGTCTGTGGTGATACCCTTGCCGTAGATGCCTCACGAGTCTAAAGCTGCACCGCTGATTCCGCCCGACAAAGTCTGGTCACATTCGCCCAACGGCGTTCGCGACGAGAAGTCGGTCTATCGCCTGCCGCGCAGCGAGGTGCTGCCATTCTTGATCGAGCAAACGAGCTTCATGCAGACGTCTTCCAGTCCGGCCAACGAGGCATCCCGCCGTGTCATTTACCAAGAGCAATACCCCCACTTGCACGGTCCGATTGAGCCGCTGGGGCCGAGCGCCACGTGGTCGGCCAAGGATGTCGAACGCGAAGTGCGCGCGTTTGTCGAGCAATATGCGACGGCGCATCTGGATTCACGATTCGTGAAGATCGGCCACACGCCGGTGCTCGAAGATCACGTCTATACCAACGGCGAGCTGACGCTGCCCCACGCGATCGTGCTCGGCCTGCCGATGCGGTACGAAGATACGAACGCCGCTCCGGAACCCAAAGCGGGCGAGGAAGTGACGCGCAACTACATGGAGCTGGGCGGGCTGACGTTGGCGCTGGGCACGTGGCTGCGCGAGCGCGGATACGCCGCTGAGGTGCATCATCCGCGCGGTGATAAGGAGATGAACTGCGAGGCCCTGTTCATCCCCCATGCCATCGCCGCCGGGTTCGGCGAGTTGGGTCGGCACGGCTCGATGATCTCGCGCGAGTTCGGGCCGCGCATTCGCCTGTCGATGATCACTACGGACGCACCATTGCCAAAGGCCCAGCCCCAAGACCACGGCGTGGATGAGTTCTGCACGTGGTGTACCAAGTGCATGACCGCCTGCCCCGTCGATGCGATTCCAGATGAACGGACCACACGGCGCGGAAGTTATCGGTTTGTCATCGATACCAGCGCGTGTTTGCCGTACTTCGCCGAGACGGACGGTTGCGGTATATGTATCGCGGTGTGCCCGTACAACAAAGCGGACGAAGCGGACTCCGAGAAGCTCGTCGATCAGATCCTTTCGCTCGACTGGGTCAAACAAGCCGGGGCGATCAAGCGGACCGACGGCATCGAAGCGATGGAGCACTACGTCGCCGATCAAAAGGCCGCGCGACGGTCGACATCGGACTAGGTTCCATCCCACGACCCGTCTCAATTGGTGGCACGGCCATCTTGGCCGTGCTTCTCAAGAGTCATGGACTCACCAAGATGCCCGTCCCACCGGGGCGTCAAACACACACGAGCGTCAATGCAAAACCGGCAACGACCTCGCCGGAGTTCGGCCGCCCGCACAACACGGGGTCAAATCCCTATCGCGTGCCAGGCGAGAATCTGGCTTGGTACCGCATACAAACTGGCCGCTGATCGCCTACCCATACTTTTCGACGAGTTCTTGAAACCGTGGATGATCCCACAGGGGTTTCCAGCGAGGATCCAGCCGGAGGAGCGCAATCGAGAGGTCACCTGGGTGAGAGAGGAGAAACTCGAGCTGGTCGATGGCGGCGTCGTACTCGCCCACCATCACGTAGATTCGGGCGAGGTCCTCCACCCGATAAACCCCTTCCAAGGCACTCTTGCTCACCGGCATCAACTCAACCCCCATCTTCCCTTCACGGATCGCCTCTTCCACTTGGCCCAGACCGGCATACGCGATGCCAAGGGAACTGTGAAGCCTTTCGTCTTGCGGCTGTTCCTGGAGCTTCGTTTCCAGAAGCGCCCGAGCGGTCTCGTAATCCGCGCGGGCGAGCTGCGGCCTGTTCATCCACCCATGGATCGGTGCAGAGAGTAGAGCCTTGGGAATGAAGAAAAACTGCGTCGAAAGGGCGTTTGCGGATGCCAAGGAAAGCCGGTCCAGTGCCGCTTGATAATTCCCAGCGCACACCTCAACCAGAACCCAGACGAAGATGAGGTGCGGTTCAT
>JADFGE010000196.1 GCA_022567855.1 Planctomycetota bacterium
GCGCGCGGCCGTGTACCCCGTCTGCTGTGGCTATCAGTGATTCGCAGAGTCGTGTTACGGCTGGCACTTTGGGGTAATCCTGTCGCACCTCCACGATCCGTTCTGCCATAGCAGAGTGGTTGTCTCGGAATAGCCGTTTGAATGCGTCCTTCAAAGCGTCAACGTGCTCGGCACTGTAACCGCGCCTGGTCATGGCGATTGAGTTGATCGCACGAACTTCAGCCGGATTACCTTCCACGATCATAAAGGGCGGCACGTCTCGGGTGATGCGGGCCAATCCACCGACGAACGCGCACGTCCCGATCGTCACGAAGTGGTGAACCCCCGCCCCGCCGCCCGCGTTCGCCCCGTCCTCGATTCGCACGTGCCCGGCCAACATCACCTGATTGGCGATCGTGATGTGACTACCTAGTTGGCAGTCGTGGGCGATATGCGCCGCGACCATGATGAGGTTGTCGCTGCCGATTCGCGTCACTCCTCCGCCGTTGTCGGTTCCGCGATGGATCGTGACGTGTTCACGGATGCAGTTACCATCGCCGATCTCGCACGTGGTTCGTTCGCCTCGCCACTTGCGGTCCTGCGGATCGGCTCCGAGCACGACGAACGGATAGATATGGTTGTCCCGTCCGATCGTCGTCAGCGACTGGATCGTCACGTGGTTGTGCAGCACGGTCCCTGGGCCGATCACCACTTCCGGCCCAATCACACTTTGCGGACCGATCACCACCGAGTCGTCGATCTGGGCTGAGCGGTGAATGATTGCGGTTGGATGTATCTGGGTCATTGAGCACTCTCGGGGCGGCGCGGGTGCTTCCGCGCACGCCGGATGCTGTTGATGCGGCTACTCTCGCTCGGCGTCGACCATCATGAACCTGATCTGGGCCTCCGCCGCCAGCTCCGACCCCACATAGGCCCGGCACTTCACGGTGCCGGTGCGGGGCTTGGCGCGGATCGCTTCGGCCTCTATGACTAATTGATCGCCCGGGGTCACCGGGCGGCGTAGTTTTACCTTGTCCAGACTCAGTAGCACGGCAATCTTTCCGGCATGCTCCAGTTTCTGGCTCATCAACAGCCCGCCGAGTTGGGCCATCGCCTCGACGATCAGCACCCCGGGCATAATCGGCGTCCCGGGGTAGTGGCCCGCAAAGAACGGCTCGTTGATCGTCACGTTCTTGACCCCGATCGCCTTGTGGTCGCCCTCGATCGACACCACGCGGTCCACCAGCAGCATCGGGTAGCGGTGGGGCAGCAGCCGCTGGATATCGCGTATATCGAGCTTCCGGCCCAAAAGCAGCGCGTCCTGACGGTGGGTCGCCTCCATCTGTTGAACGATCTTGAGGCACATGCGCCGGTTCAGCTCGTGCCCCGACTTGTAGGCCACGAACGCCCCATGGACGTCGCATCCCACCAGGTACAGGTCGCCGAGCAGATCAAGGATTTTGTGTCGCACCGGCTCGTTGTCGAACCGGTAGCTGTTGTCGATCGGACCATCGTCGCCGATCACGAGCACATCATTGGGGGTGAGGTGCCGGCACATCCCTCGATCCCACAGCGCCTGCGCCTCCTCTTTGAGGCTGTACGTTCGCGCTCGCGCCAACTCATGCTCGAAGTCGCCGTTGCTGGAGGCGTAGGACTGAATCTGCCGTTTGATTCGGTGGGAGTTCTCACCGTAATCCAGATCGAAAACGACGCGAAACTCATCGGTCTGGCCGGGGAAGACGGCCAGCATCGCATCGCCCTCCTGGACAAGGATGGGCTCGGTGATGCGATGGATTCGCCGCGGCGCGTCCTGCGTGACCATGCCCACTTCGAGCATCGGCTCCACGAACGGCGCAGCCGAGCCGTCGCCGCACGGTAGCTCCGGACCGTCCAGTTGCACCAGCACGTTGTCAACGCGCAGCCCGGCCAGGGCTGACATGCAGTGCTCAATCGTCTCGATCGACGTTTCACCCATTCGTAAGGTTGTGCGACGTGCTCGACGGGCGAGGTGGCGCACCAGCGCGGGGATCTGAACCGGCGGGGAGATGTCAACCCGCTCGAAGACGATGCCGTGGTTGACCGGGGCGGGCAGGATCGTCGCCGTGGCCTCTTCCCCCAGCAGCAGCCCCTTGCCGGCAATCCGCACCGGACCGGCCAGCGTCTGCTGCTTCGGCCCCGCCGCGCTTCCTACCGTTCTCACTTGTTCGGCCGCGTCGAGCATGGTGATAACATTTCAAGAGCCGGAGGCTCTTGCTCTCTTCCGCCTGGGGTTGCGACAATCACACAGCGATCCTACACCTGCTGGATCCCCGCGAGGCGGGACACGCGTTTCATCCAACCCGGTAGTTTACGGATGGCCGCCCACTGCCGCAATGTTTGTGTCCCATCGGTGGCCGGAAGCCCCAAATAGGTCTTCCCATCGGGGATATCGCGTATCACGCCTGATTTTCCCCCGATCTTGACTCCATTGCCGATCTGTGCCTGCTCCGCGATCGCCACGGCCCCGCCGACCCGAGCCCCATCGCCGATCGTGACCGAGCCTCCCCACACCGTCAGACCGGCTATGACGCAGTAACGGCCGATTCGACAGTTGTGGGCGATCGGGCACAGATTGTCGATATTCGTGCCCTCACCTACGACCGTCGCCCCGAACTTGCCTCGATCCACGCACGAGTTGGCCCCGATCTCCACATCGTCTTGCAGAATGACGACGCCCAGATGCGGCGACTTCCCGGAGCGCTTGCCGTCCGCCGCTGGCCGATGGCCGAACCCGTCCGCCCCGATCGGTACGTTCTGATTCAGGATCACCCCGCGGCCGAGCCGGCGCCGCTTGCGCTACATCACGTTGACGCTGACGATCTCAAGTCTCGCGCTGCCGTGCAGTTCTCCGGCAACCTGCTCGGCCAAGGCTGAGGTCGTGTACACGGTCTTCGCCTCGCTCATCGGCGCGGCGCCTCCCAGCATGGCCCCTGCACTATTGCTCGTTGATCCATGCGATCAGTTCGTCCGTGATGTCAAACTCAGGGTTCGCGTATACGACCCGACGCAGCGACATCTGCTGCACCACCTGAACGTCGGTGCCGAGACGCAGCTCGACAATCGAATCATCCGTCAGGATGAAATCGATGTTGTGCTGCTCGGCAAACTCCGTCGCCGCAAGAACGATCTCATCGTACACTTGCGTCCGTCGTTGGGCCGTCTTGGCGTCCAGCTTTGCCGCCTTGAACTCGATCCAGGCGCGAAGGTCCGCCGCTGCGGTCAGGAGCTTCTTTTCGGCTTCCTTGTACTTGGGCGTACCGGGCACCAGGAGCTCGATATCGGCTTGAAGCGTCTTGATCTCCTGACGCAGCGCCTCCTCCCGGTCGTCCAGTTGCTGCCCGAGTGCCTCCAGCTCGGCCTGCGCCTCGGCCCGCTTGTTGCTGAGGTTGAAAACCTTCTGAAGGTCTACGAACCCGATCACCGCCGGACGCGTTGGAGCCATCGACAGCAGCGCGTAAGCCGGTCCAACGCCAACCGCCAAGGCGAGCGCGATTCCTAGATACGGTCGCCGGGTCATGATCGTAATGAGTCGTTGCATGGATTTGACTCCGTATGGTTATCTGTTGGTCATGCCAATGTATGTCATGCCGAAGCCGACACGGCGCTCGCGACCTCGTTCGTGCCGTGCCGACACCCTAGCCAGGCGAGCTCGGGCTCAAGGCCCGGCTTGAGCGGCGTTGAACTCGTTGTTCATACGCATGATCAGATCTTCGGTGATGTCCAAGGTCGAATTCACGAACAGCACCTTCCGTCTGGCTAGTTGCTGGAGAACCTGAACTTGCGGCACAACACGCGAACTGCGGTCAAATGGCAATGCGTCGCCGGAATCGTCAACGATCACGATGTCGTACCCCTCCGTCAGCGCCAGGGTTTGGATCGCATCAAAGACCTTCTTGTACAAATCCTGTAGGCGGACGGCCTTGTCCAGTTCGTGTTCTCGCTTGGCCGTCTGCAACCAGGAATCGTTCTTGAGCGTTTCCAGCGCGATCTCGTCGGCAAGCGCCTCACGATCCACGGCGTCGACGGTGTTGCGATGCTCCTCTTTCAGCGCCTCGATCGCCTCCTGGCGTGCCAGCGCTTCCGTCTCGATCTCGCCCAAGAGTTGATCGACACCAGCCGCCGCTTCCGCCCGCTGCTTGAGCCCGTCGAAAAGCGGCTCGATTCGGACAACGGCTACGACCGTTGGACCCGGGGCCGCCGCTCGTCCTGCGAAAACCTCGTAACCGGCCACGACCGCCAGCAGAATCACGATCACGAAGATCGGCAGGTTCATGGTGATCTTCATCGATTTCATTGCATCCATCCTCTACACAGAGCGTTCGATTCGAAGCCTCGGACAGGCCAACATGATATCCGTTACACGGCATTGTTGCCGTGACGTTCACCACGGTAGAGCCGAGGACGAATTACCGGATGTGTGCTAGAACGGCAGCTCGGCGCTGAAACTCAGCACCTGCGTATCGTCTCCCTCCTCCTTCAGCAGCGGTACCGCAAGGTCGAAGGCAATCGGGATCGGCCCGAATTGGGGAATATAGATACGAATGCCCACCCCGATCGACGCCCGGTATTGGTCGAAGCCGAGATCGTCGGTGACCGTGCCCGAATCGAGAAAGACGACGCCGGTGAGGTTCTCCGACACCAGCGGCACTTCGTACTGCGCGCCGGCGAAGAACAGCCAGTTCCCGCCGATCGGGTCGTCGCTTGGTTCGCCGTTGTCGGCTCGGATTCCCTTGGGGCTGACTTCACGGAAATCAAAGCCGCGGAACGACCGGCCGCCGAGATAGAACCGTTGGTACACCGGCGCATCCCCGCCGAAGATATACCCGGCTCGCGTACTCAGCTTTAGGATGGACTTGCGGCCCAGAAAGTCCTCGCGCAGCGTGAGGAAGACGGTGTATTCGGCCGAGGTGGTTGTAAAGTCAAAATCCCCCCCGAGCAGGCCGCTTTGATCGATGCTGAACTCGAGCCGACTTCCCCGCCCGGGCCGCGTCAGGGTTCCCACCGTCGTTCGTGTCAGGCTCAGTCCGAACGATGTAAGGTTGTTTGGTCCAGCGTCGTCGAAGATCACCGTTGGCGAGAAGTCGTCGATGTTGTTCAGCTCCACTTGCTCAAACCGGGTGTTGACCGAAACGTTCCACACGTCGCCGAACCGTCGGCCGAGGCCAAGCGAGAGCGTCACACGCTCTTCGTCATACCGCCGGAACTGACGATCCCGGAACGACCCCGAGACGCGCAGCGAGTTGTTCGTGTCGAACAAGTACGGTTCAGTAAAACTCATGACGTATTGGAACAGCTCGTCGCCTGGGCGCAAGGTGGCGGAGAACTGTTGCCCCGCCCCCCGGAAAGCGCGACCCTTCAGTAGCTCGCGGATCGACTCCGGGTAATCGGTGATATCAAAGTTGCGCTGCACCAGCGACAGCTCGCCAAAGACGCCCGCATCCGAGCCGACCGCCAGCCCGAAGTTCACCGATCCCGTGTTTCGCTCCTTCACGTCCACCAGCACGTCGCGGTACCCCGGATTGCTCGGGTCGGGATCCTGAACCGTGATGTTCACATCATTGAACAGCCGGGTTCGGCGCAGCCGTTCGATCGCCTTGTCGATTTCGGTGATATCCAACGGCCGGCCGGGCCGTATCCCGCGCACGTGTCGGCGAATGACCTTGTCGCGTGTCAACGTGTCGCCCTGGATATCGACGTGGCCCACTTTCCAAGGCGTGCTCTCGTCGATGATCAGGAGCAGGTCGACCACCGGTCCGTCGGGCGTCCGTTGGCTGATCGACGCGATCCGTCCCATTCCCGACCGCGACGGCTGGTTCGGCAGCGCCAGGTCGTAGCCCAGCCTGGCGTAGGCGTTGCGGATCACGCGCAGCGACTTGCGGATCTTGTCCTGGCTGTACACATCGCCGGGCTTGATCTGAAGCATCGCCGTCAACTGCTCAGTTGAGAACACACGCAGCGGATCAGGGTCGGTCCGAACCGACCGCAGCGTAAA
>JADFGE010000197.1 GCA_022567855.1 Planctomycetota bacterium
GCTTGCGCATGAAGCGGCAGATGGGAAAATTCGCCGCCGGAGCGTCCACCGGCACATGGGCGAGCACGCGATATTGATTCGACCAGCGCTTGATGCGTCTCAACTCACGATAAACGGACGAAACCTGCGAGAGAGAATTGAGGCCCATCGCCCCGTCCGTAGCGGTTCGCTGCACGATTGACGCCCCGGCCTCCTCCATCAAGGGACCGCCCCAGGCGTAGATTCTCAGGTCGGGCACCTGCTTGATGAGTTGACGGATGATCGGGGCCGCGTGGGCATCACCACTTGGTTCAAAGGCGGTGAACAGGATCGCGGTCTGCCCTTTCGATGCAAGATTCGGATCGGCAGGCTTGGTGCCTTTGCCCGATTTCGTCGTCATCCCTATTATCCTCCTTCTCCATATGTTACGTCACGTGCGACCGGATACTGCCCCAATACGGGAATAAGCAAGCCCGGGGAATCCTTTAACAGCAGGAACTCGGGTTCCTTCCATCTCGTGAATCTCGTCGCATACGATACGCTCATGTCGCCAACAATGCATCCCGGCCTTCGACCCCGCACCCGCCTGGCGCTTGTGTTGCTGTTGCTGTCCCCATTGGCGCTGGCGGTCCCCCAGCTTCGCGGACCCGGCTTCGCCGACGAGGGGGACAATATGGCCGCTGCCGGCTCCAGACGGACCATTGACGGCTCACGCCCGATTCTCGGTTACGCCATCGTCGCCCACCATATTGGCGACCTGAATCTCTATTTGCGGTCGGTTGACGAGATCGCAGCCATGGGAGCGAACGCCCTCACCATTGTCCCTTCCCTTTTCCAGGAATACGTCGATTCAAACGAAATCCGCTATCTCCCGAAAAAATGCCCCACGGAAGAGCAGTTGGAGGCGATTTTCCTCAGGGCGAAAAAACACGGCATGACCACCATTCTCCAACCCATCATCCTCATCGAAAAACCGGAGAAAAAGGACTGGCGTGGCGTAATCGAGCCGGACGACTGGCGGGCATGGTGGCAGAGCTACCACCGACTGATTGACAAGTTTCTCCGGGTGGCGAACGCATCCAACGTCGATCTGTTCGTGGTGGGGAGTGAACTGAATACCACCGAGGACCAGCTTGACGAGTGGAGGACGATCATTGAAAAGGTGCGGGCCAATTTTCCGGGGCAGATCACCTATTCAGCCAATTGGGATCGTTACGACAAAGTCACGATCTGGCCCCTGGTGGATGTGATGAGTGTGAGTGCCTACTTCGAGTTGGCGCGAGACGAGCCGGACGCGCCGGTTCAGAAGCTGCGCGAAGCCTGGGTCCGTGAGCGCGATCGGTTGCTGCTGATCGCCCAGCAGTACGATCGACCGCTTTTGATCACCGAAGTTGGGTATCCCTCGCTGCCCTCAGCCGCCGCCTTTCCCTGGGATTATGTGGCTGACGATGGCGTGTTGGCCGACCACGAGGCACAAGCCCGCTGCTACGAGGCGTTCTTCGGCGCATGGAGCGAAGTCGTCAGCCGACCGGACAGCCCCGTGCTCGGCTTCCACTGTTACTATTGGGATCCGTATCACCACGGCGACCGCTTGGACACCGGCTATGGCGTGGACGGCAAGCCTGCGCTGAAGACCATCGCCGATGGATTCCGGGCCATTCGTCGCCGCCTCGCCAAGAACACCAACTAGCCGAGGCCGTGGCGGACGGCTCGGGCATCGCTAGGATGTCCACCGCTCTGGCGACCGTGTCGCTGCGCAGCTTCTTGTAAGGATCAACGCTGAATGCTCAAGCGCACGCACATGTGTGGTGAACTTCGATCGGACCACGCCGGCCAGACCGTCACCCTGGCCGGGTGGGTCAATACTTATCGAGACCAAGGTAAAGGCTTGATCTTCATCGACTTGCGCGATCGTGAGGGGTTGATACAAGTCGTGTTCGACCTCGAGGATGTGGACGAGCATGTGGTCACCGAGGCCAGATCGCTGCGGCGCGAGGACGTCATCGCCATCACCGGGCTGGTGCGGAAGCGCGTCGGCGATCCCAACCCCCGGCTGGCGACGGGCGAGGTCGAGGTCATGGCCACGAAGCTGGAGGTGCTCAACAAGACCGAGACCCCGCCGATCCTGCCTGATGAGCATGATGCCCAGAAGATCGCCGAAGAGAAGCGCCTGCAATATCGCTACATCGATCTACGCCGCCCGCGCATGCAGCATATCCTTCGCAGGCGTTTTGAGGTGACGCGCATCACGCGGCAATTTTTCGCCGACCACGGCTTCATTGAGATCGAGACGCCTTGCCTGATCAAGACCACACCCGAGGGCGCTCGCGACTTTATCGTCCCCTCGCGCGCCTACCCCGGCCAGTGGTACGCCCTGCCTCAAAGCCCGCAGATCTTCAAGCAGATTCTCATGGCTTCAGGTTTCGATCGCTACCTGCAAATTGTCCGATGTTTCCGTGATGAAGATCCGCGCGCCGATCGTCAAGCTGAGTTCAGCCAGATCGACCTGGAGATGAGCTTTGTCGATCGCGATGACATCATCGCCCTCATGAGCGAGTTCACGCGGCACTTGTGGATGAAGATGCTTGACATCGACATCGGTGAGATCCCGGTGATGTCACATCAAGAGGCGATGGATCGATTCGGTATCGACCGGCCGGACACACGCTTTGGTCTGGAGCTCACCGACGTCTCCGACCTCGCGGCGAAGACCGAGTTTCGCGTTTTCCAAGATGCGCTCGCCAAGGACAAAGGCGTCGTCAAGGCCATCCGCGTGCCCGGCGGCGCCGCCAAGATGTCGCGCAAGATCACGGATGGATACAGCGAATTTGTCAAGACCTTCGGCGCCGGCGGCGTGCCCACGGTCAAGTACACCGAGAACGGGTACGAAACCGGCGTCGCCAAGTTTGTCGCGCCTATTGCCGATGAACTCAAGCAACGACTCGGCCTCGAGGTCGGCGACCTCGTGTTCTTCGGAGCCGACACCAATACCGTGGTCTGCCGGGCGCTGGGCGAGTTGCGCAACAAGCTGGCTCGTGATCTTGACCTGATCGACCAAACCGCATGGAACTTCCTCTGGGTCGTGGACTTCCCGATGTTCGAATACGACGCCGAGCAAGGCCGGTGGGTCGCGCTGCACCACCCCTTCACCGCGCCGATGCCCGGCGAGCAAGACAAGCTCGACGACGATCCGGGGCGATGTATCTCGGCGGCGTACGATCTCGTCTGCAACGGCTCGGAGATCGCGGGCGGGTCGATCCGTATTCATCAGCCGCCGATGCAGCAGAAGGTGTTCCGCCTTCTGGGAATCAACGATGAGGAGGCGGAGCAGAAGTTCGGGTTCCTGTTGCGGGCACTGCGCTACGGGGCGCCGCCCATGGGGGGCATCGCGTTCGGACTCGATCGACTGGTCATGCTGCTGGTTGGGACGAACAATATCCGTGACGTCATCGCCTTCCCAAAAACCCAAACAGGTCAGGACCTCATGACCGAGGCCCCCGGGCCGGTCGATCCGCAGCAACTAGAGGAATTGCACGTACGTATCGAGTTGCCTAACGATACGCCGGCTCCAGCTGGTGCAGGCTGAAGTTCCCCTGCTACCCTTGCGGTGAATGTGCGGCATCGGCGGAATCCTGCGCACCGATGGCGAGCCCATCCCCGAGGAATGGCTCGATGCGATCGATGCGCGCATCGCCTATCGAGGTCCGGACGGCCAAGGCCGATTTCGCGACCGTGTAGAAATCGATACGCCGGATGGCAAGCGCATTGTTGAAATCGCGTTTGTCCACCGTCGCCTCTCGATCATCGACCACGAAGATGGCGGGCAGCCGATGGTTTCACAGCGGGGGCGAAACGAGAACGAAGGCCTCGTTGCCGTCGTCTTCAATGGCTGCATCTACAACCATCGCGAACTCCGCCAGGAGTTAGAGGAAAAAGGCCACAGCTTCGAGACTGATCACAGTGACACCGAAGTGCTGATCCACGGCTGGCGCGAGTGGAAACAAAAACTCATCGATCACCTCGAAGGCATGTATGCGTTTGCGATTTGGGACCGCGAAGCGGCGAGCCTTTACCTCGCGCGCGATTGGTTTGGCGAGAAGCCCCTGTATCTCGCTGAATCGCCGGATTGGAGCGCGCCACCGGTTGTTGGTTTCGCAAGCGAGCCACGCGCGTTCCTTGGATGTGAGACCGGGTACCGCTCAGACTTCAGGCGCGTATCTTTCTGCTTGGTCGAGGAATACCTAAGGAGTGGATACAGCGACGGGAACGACGATGAGACTTGGTGTGTTGGAGAGACATATCCCGGCTACGCCTTCACGATTGGCGCCCGCGACAAAGAACACCAATCCCGCCCCAAGTTCAGCGCCATTTCACAGGCGTCAGATGAGCAGCACATCGAGGAACTCATAGAGACTGCAACCAAACGCCGCCTTGAAGCAGATGTTCCGCTGGGTTGCTTTCTATCCGGTGGTCTTGATTCTTCATTGATTGCACACTTTGCCATGCAGTACAAACCCGACTTGCAAACGTTCTCCGTGCGCATGCCGGATCAGCGATACGATGAGTCTGCGCAGGCCGAAACAGTTGCTAGGCATCTCGGTACGAAGCACACGACCCTTGAAGTTTCGATGAATCCAGCCCAAGACCTTCTTGATCTTATTGAAACCATGGGACAACCTTTTGGCGACTCGTCGATTCTTCCGACGTACTGGGTGAGCAAAGCCGCACGTGAGCATGTGAAGGTTGCGCTTTCCGGCGATGGGGGCGATGAAATGTTTGTCGGTTATGATCGCTACATGGCAGCGAGAACGCTCGCCAGGCATCATCGCTGGCTGCGCTTTCTGCCGTCTACTCCAATGCGCCGATCACATCCTAAGTCACCGATGCACAAGCTTGGTCGACTGGTTGAGATGGCGCACGACTTTCCGACGCTCGGCATCACTGTTATGGAATCCGTCTTCACGCAGAGGAGCCTCGCCCAACTGCTTCGCCTCCCCTCTACCTCGGGGAGAGGGGCTGAGGGTGAGGGGGAAACCCGAACAGGCCATAGATACAAACACGATCCTCATCCAGGTGAGGGTGCGTGGTACTCGCCGGACGCCTATGGCGGGGACGCGCTCATGGCATTGCGCATGTTCGACATCGACAGCTACCTCCCCGGCGATCTGCTCCGCAAAGTCGACACCGCGTCCATGGCTTGCGCCCTGGAAGTCCGCTGCCCGTTCCTCGATCGTGATCTTGCTCGCGCCGTCCTGGCCATGCCCATCGAGCAACTCATCCCCGGCGGCAAACGCAAGGGTCTGCTCCGCCGGATCGCCCGCAAGTATCTCCCGGCCCGGATCGTCGATCGACCCAAAATGGGGTTCGCCATCCCCATCGGCGAATGGTTCCGCAGCGATTATGGCGGCATGAAAGCCTTGCTACTGGATCACTTACAGTCCACCGACCCCTTCGGCCCGATCGACTTGAACCGCAAAGCCGTCCAGCGATTCATCGACGAGCACATGAGCGGCAAGCGCGACCACAGCCAGCGGTTGTTCACATTGCTGACCCTCTCCATCTGGGCCAAGTCGCTCTAGCCCTCCCTGCAAAGCTCGGCCGTTGGCGGTACCCTTTGCGGCCATGAAGCACGGGAACCTGCTGACCGTTCTGATCCTGATCGGCCTGGCCGCTGGTTGTGTGTACGGACAGTTCGTGCTGTTCGGATCGATGGGCGACGATCCGGATGCGCACTGGACCAAACAGGCTGGCGATCTGATCCTCATCCGCCCGCTGTTCCTGCTCATCATCCCGCTGGTCTTCGTCAGCGTCGTCGTCGGTATGACATCGATCGGCGATCCGTCCAAGTTGGGTCTGATCGGCTCCTCGACTGTTCTTTACTACCTCGTGACCATGTTGATCGCGGTGACGATCGGCGCGATCTTGGTGACGTCCTTTCGACCCGGCGATCTTTCGGATGAAGCGCGGGCCGAGCTTCGCGGCCATGC
>JADFGE010000198.1 GCA_022567855.1 Planctomycetota bacterium
GCAGCCATGGGGTCCCAGTTCGCAGGGGGATGACCTCCAACGGCACCAGGCACCGGCTCTACGGGCTGTACTGTCGTTCTCTCCTCGTGCCGATAGAGCACAACTTCGTCGCCCGACTGTACGGCGCCTCACTTCCGCCTCGTACGCCAAGCCACGCCTCGACCTGACCATTGTCTGGCGGGGCTATTGGCCAGGCTCCTTGCACAGGACGCTGTCGTTGCATGTCGTCATCCCGGTCTCTTTCGTAGGAGGTCGCTCGAAATTGGTCGGGCAGCTTGATGGTTGGACGGGTAGAGACTTCGATCCCCGCCGCCGCCAGGGCCTCGCCCAATCTGACGAGCAGTCCGCGCGGGTCCGCACAAACGGCGGCGTAGTCGGCGTGAAAGAATCGCTTGGGGTGTCGCTCCTCGGCGGCGTCCACGCCAATGACGGCATGACGTTCATGAACCACGCGATCCCGAGTGGCGCCAATATTCCCGTTGGCGCCGACTTCTACGTCGGTCTCATCGACATCCAGACGGGGCTCGACGAGATCATCCGTTTCCCGGCCTCCTTGGACACCGATAGTGGCACGCAGGGGCGGTCGTGGGCGTGGTTCGGCGGTGCTGACCTGGCCGAGCCAGGCGCGGGCGACCACACCATCGGCACGATCGACAGCTTCGGTCTGCCGGGCAACTGGCTGATCCGAGCCACGGGCGTTCCGGCGCCGGGTGCGCTGGCCCTCCTCGGACTTGCCGGGCTAGCCGCTCGTAGACGTCGTCGCGCGTAATCAACACCGAAACGTGGCGACTCCAGTACGCTTCGTCTTACCGTTCCAACCGGCCTGCGTCTCACGCAGGCCGGTTTTTATTTCCCGACCGATCACCCGATATCGTGGGCGTGCTTCGGACCGGGGCGCAGGCGGCCGATCGCGGTGTCGGCGAATCCCGAGATTCGTGCACGCAGCCCGAGTCGCCTTAGCTTGAACCGCCGACTTGCAACCCGTGAACTTGCCCGAAACTGCTTATTTACCCAGCTTTACAAGCCTCTGCTGAGCGGTCAAATCGCCGGTGAGTCAGTGCCCGACCCTGGCCGAACTTTCTCTGCGAAAGTCCAGAAGAAGCCTTGACAGGCTTGCCTGTGAGGTTGATACTGGCTACCGGTCTGGCGATATAGCGTCAGCTCTCGAGAGTTGAGGAAGAAAAAGAGCGTGCCCCACTGGGCAAAACAGAATTATCACGAAAGGAGACTGAGAATGAAACTGGTATTTTTGGGTGCCGTCGCCGTCTTGGGGTTGGTTACCGCACCGGTCGGGGCCGACCTTCTGTGGGACAACGGCCCACTGATCACGACGCCCGGCGGAGGGTTCGGCGGGGCCGACGTCAGCGAGCTTCAAACGCTCCTCGGCGGAAACATCCTCGGATACGGTCACCAGGTCTTGGCTGGCAACCGCATTGCAGACGATTTTGTGGTCGGTGCCGGCGGCTGGCATATCGACACGGTCATCTTCTACGCCTATCAAACGGGCGGCGGCAAACCTTCCACGATTACGTCGGTCAATCTAAACATCTGGGACGGTCGTCCCGGGGACGGCGGTGAGTTGCTGGTCGGCACCGGCACAATGGCCAACACGGACTGGTCCGGCATCTACCGCGCCACCGATGCCAATCCGCAGGGCAACACTCGCTTCATCATGGCCCAAGTCATTACCGTCAACATTGATCTGGCGCCGGGCACCTACTGGTTCGACTGGCAAACAGACGGTTCGGCCGCCTCCGGGCCGTGGGCGCCGCCAGTGACTTTCGACGGTATGGGAGGCTCCGGCAACGCCCGACAATTCATACCCGCAAGCGGGTGGGGCGACGCATTCGACGACACGGCCGGATGGCACGATGACTTTCCGTTCCTGGTGAACGGCACCGTGATCCCCGGACCGGCGGGCCTGATGCTGTTCGCAGTTTGCGGTCTCGTTGCGACTCGACGCCGCCGCCGGTGAGCGCTGCCGTCGCAACAACGCAATCCTTTGAATCCCCACCAGTCTGCGCTTGACGCAGGCTGGTTTTTCTTTTCGCTACGAATCCGGAGGCGTGTTCGAGAGTTGGGGCGGCTCCCACACGGCGCCCTCGGCGATCCACCGCTCCAGGGTCCCGATCAAGTCCTCCGGGAGCGGGTCGTCGCCCGGCGGCATGCGCTCCTCCTCATCGTCGTGGCGCAGCTTCTGGATCATCAGGCTCTCGGACGGTCGGCCGGGAACGACCGCGGGTTGCCCCGACATGCCGCCTCGCAGGAGCGCCGCGATGGAGGTCTGATCGAGCCCGCCGGCCCGCTTGTACCGTTTGGGATTGTGGCAACCCCAACAATACTCGGCCAAGATCGGGCGGACCTGGTTGCGGAAGAACGTCAGCCGCGCATCGTCGGTCGGTTGGGCGTCTGACTCGCCGCCGGGGAACATAAGCGCCCATTGATCAGGGGTTCCGGCCGCATGTTCGTAGACGAGTCGGCCGCCGTGATCCGCGGTTTCGGCGATCCGGGCCGCCGTGACCAGAGCCCCGATGACCGCCAGCCACGCCGCCGGGTGGCGCACCTTCGGCTTGGGCACGAAGCTCAGTCCCAGAAGTACGGTGGGGATCAACGCGAGCAGCCACACATTGTCGCCGAGGTCCTCGTGCTCTTCCAACAGTTCGTGCGCTTCATCCGAAAGCGAACCGCGGATGGCGTCGTGCGCCGCATCACCGGCGTTGCGCGTCACATACGCACTGATCACGAGCAGGAGATAGGTCGCCACCGCGATCCAGCGCAAGCTCGTTACCCGGCGTCCCCACAACGCCGCCAGGATTACAAACGGCAGCCCGATCACGGACAGGACGATCGGGAAGTGCCCGACCATCGCATGCCGCATCGCCGGCTGATTCCAGGCCTCGAGGAATTGATCGAACGGAAGCATCGGCGGTCTCCGCGTTGCCTATCGGCCCGTCGCCGCGCACAGCGTTACAACCGCCTCCGCCAACCGTTCGTAGTCCTGCGCCGTGTTGTAGATTTGGCAGCAAGGCCGAACCCACCACCGCTGGCTCCATTCGAGCACGGGGACTTCGATCCGGTGCTCGTCGTACAGTCGCGCTTGGAAGGCCTCGACGGTTCCGGCGGCTTTCGCCTCGTCGGGCAGGGCGATCGTAACCATCGACCCGAGCATTGACCCGTCGTTCGGCGTACTTGGTTGGACGGCCCACCGCTCGCTGAGCATCGCCTGCACCCAGACGGCCAGATCGTGGTTGTGTTGTCTAATGCGCGGCCAACCGATGCCGGCCATGAACTCGATCGCGTCCTTGGCGCACAGCCAGGCCGTGATATCGCGGGTGCCCTGCCACGCGAATTCCGCGGCCAGGCCCTCGTTCAGGAAATGACTGATCGTGTTGGGGTGGATGCCGCTGTGCCGATCCGGCCGCACCCAGAGCAAGGCTGCGCCCTTCGGTGCGCACACCCATTTGTGCAGATTGGCGGCATAGTAGGCAGCGCCAAGGCTCTGGATATCCAGCTCGATCATGCCCGGAGCGTGCGCGCCATCCACGAGAACGTCCACCCCGCGCTGTTGGCACAGGTCGATGATCCTTTCGATCGGAAAAACAACCGCCGTGGTCGAAGTGATGTGATCGATGACCACCAGACGTGTCCGATCGTTCAGCGCCGCTTCGATCGGAGCCATGATGTCGTTCGGCGAGGCGATCGGCAGGTCAATATCCACTTCGATCGATCGCGCACCGGCCCGCTCGGCGACGTAACGAATCGTCTGGCGAATGGCGTGGTACACGTGATTCGTGGTGAGAATCTCGTCACCCACCTCGAACCGCAGGGATCGAAGCACGGCGTTGATCCCGCCCGTCGCGTTGGTGACGAAGCCGAAATCATCGGGCTGCGCGCCGACGAAGTTACCGACCGTGTGCTTCGTCTCAGCCAGCAGCTCGCCCCGTCGTCGATCGAGCATTTCGATCGGCCGGGCCTCGAAGCGTGCCCGCCACGCGGACTGGGCCTCCAGGACCGCCCGCGGCGTCGCCCCGAACGACCCGTGATTGAGGAACGTCACCGCCGGGTCGAGCGTCCAGAGCTCCGACAATCCCTCAGCGATCGGCTCCGGCGCATTTTGGAGAGTCGAGGCGGGGTTGTCAGCCGGCATGAGGCAAGGGTAGCGTGACGCTGGCGGGTGGTCATCCGGTACCAAACGATCTCAAAACCCCAGTTGTGGTGGTATCCCGATTCAATCGGGATACCATCCGTGCGGTCTATCACGGCCGAGACGGCCTTGGCGCCGGTTTTGAGAAGTGACCAAAGGGTGCCTGCCCGTCAGGTTCGGGCGGACCGGTCTTCACAGGCCGAACCGCGTCAACGCCACCCAATCCGCGACCCTGGGGGCTGGCTCGGGGGCGGCTGCCACACATGCAAATTAGCTGTGGACGGCCTCTTGCCTTACGGGTGTTGTTGGGGGTAACATACTCCGAACAGTTTCTCGCACCCAATGTGCAGCGATGCGAGGAGTCTGGTCGAGTTGGCCATGAGAATCGAGCGGATTTCGGTCCGGCAAGACCGAGCTCGACGGCCCCCGCGACGGAGCAGTGGATGTCCTTTCCTCTTATAACGACAGGCCCAGGCGGGGTTTACACGACCCGCTACGTTCCTCGGGGGTCAAGGCTCCTCGCCGTTTGCGGTGACCAGACACCCCAAGACGCCGAGGAACAGGCCGATCGGCCCTACGGCGAACAAGACAGCGCCGACCCGCGCTTCGCCCGCCACGCCCGGGGGATGGATCGAGCGACGCCACCGGCGCCCGCAGCAAGGGTTGGGCCGCGAACACTGCTGGATCGGCTCCTTGGAATTGACCGAGTCGTCCTCACTCCACAGGCATTGGCCGCCACCCCTGGGTCCACGCGCGAGCCGCTCGTTCCCTGGCCTGGCCCCACGGCGTTGCATGCCGCGGCCCGAGCCTGGCTCAAAGGACAACTGACCACCCTCGGTCAATTGCACCGCTTCTTCGAGCAGCTTTGCCCCCCACTGGCGATCGCTCCTCTTGGCTGCGCGGCCGGTCCTTGTGTGTTGGAGGTCGTGCGGCCTACCCGCACCGTTGTCGTCCTACAGGAGAACCCCGATGAATCTCACTCCCAAGCAGCTCCGAATCGTCCAATTGATCCGGGCTCACCGCCTTGCCAATGGTTATTCGCCGACGATGCAGGAGCTCGCCCAAGAACTCGGGGTCTCCAAGGTGACCGTCTTCGAGCACGTCGAGGCGCTGATAAAAAAAGGCGCGCTGCGGCGAAAGGCAAACAAGGCTCGCTCTTTGTCCATCTGTGACGACGCGCCCGTTCCCGACGAGGCGCAGCCGCTGCGGTTTCCGCTTGTAGGCAAGATCGCGGCCGGGCATCCGATCGAGAAGTTCCCCCAGACCGATCAGCTCAATCTCGAAGAGCTCTTCGGCCCCCGGATAGGTCAAAAGGCCGGGACCTTTGCCCTACAAGTGGACGGCGACTCCATGAGGGATGAGGGAATCTTCGACGGCGACTATGTGATCGTCGAGCGGCGTGAGACGGCTCGCAACGGCGAGCGCGTCATTGCCCTCCTCGCCGATGGCGAAACGACGCTCAAAACGTTCTACAAGGAGCGCAATCACATTCGTCTCCAGCCGGCCAACCCCGAGTTCGAGCCCATCCGCGTGAAGGAATGCAAAATCCAAGGCGTGGTCATCGGGGTGCTGCGGCGGTATTGAGGGGTGTGACAGAATACGAACCGTCAGGGTGATGGCGGCGCTGACCCTCAGTTGGCGCGGTGAAGTCGCGTTGATCTGAAGGGCTGACGGTCACAACAGAAATCCACCCAAGGCGCCCGCGGCGCGCCGTGATCTGCGTACGTTCCCGCTCGGGAGCCTCCGCGCTGCCTATGCGCAGACCATTGGGCCGTTGGACACGAGCAAATCGGTCGCTCTACTGCGACCGCCGAATCTTGATA
>JADFGE010000199.1 GCA_022567855.1 Planctomycetota bacterium
AACGACGGCTCCTGTCCGTCGTGATCGGTGAGCTTGTTTGATTTTGCGCCGAGGAACGAGACGCTGGCGACGGGCCAGCGCTCGCGTCGTCCGTGCAACATCTTGGCGACGGTCTGGAATCCGCGCGAAAGATCGTCGAGCGTGAAATGATCCTGACCTTTGGGCCTCAAAATCCCCATGATCAGAATCCGGTCCAGATCGAACTTCAGGATATACGGCTCATGATCTCCAGCGGCATGAACGGCGACCGAGTCATGGAACATTCGGGCGAAGGAAGTGGCGGAATCAACGTTCCATTGGCTTGTGGGGACGAGTTCTAAAAGCTCTCCAATGATGCCGTGCGAGTTATCGACGTCGTTGACGGCGCAGATTGCCGTTCGATAGCGCCCGGCGACGAGATCCGCCAGCAGGTGCTGTCCCCATTGAATGCGAATTCGATCGTGGTCTTGACCGGCGGCCCGAGGGTCACCGGATGGCAGCAGAATCACGCGATCCGAGCGAGTATCGGCCTCGAGCAGAAGGTCGCCGTCGTCATCGTAGAGATGAATGTTCTGTTCATCGTTCGCAACATTCGCCATTGTGTCGCTCCTTGAGTTTGGTCACGGGCATTATACCTCATTCGAAGGGCGAGAAGGGCGCACTCAGGCGCGATCAATTCGACACACAGCTTGATCTGGCGGCGAGCGCGATTCAAGTGTTCATGGCGATCCAACGGACCTGCCTGGGCTTGTTCATTGGCGTCGTGGCCCATAGAAACAGAGGAAATACAACAGCGTCGCGCCAAGGATCCAGCCGATGCCGATCAGCACTGTGATGCGATGCTCGGAATAGAACAACGCGCCCGCGAAAATGCACAGTTCGCCCAACACAAACAAGAGTGGAACGACCGGATACCCCGGAACGCGCACGGGGCGTTCGGCCCTCGGGCGCCTTTTTCGTAGCACGATCAGCGCGAGACCGGTCAGCGCGAAGAACACACTGTCGAAGAACACCACGCCGGTGGTGAGTTTCTCGACTATATTTCCCCCGGCCGCGGCCGCGAACAAGAGGACCAGGGCCATGAATCCGAGTAGCACGATTGCAGTCAGCGGCGTCCTGAAGCGCGTGTTTATGCGGGCGAACAGTCGAAAGAAGCGACCGTCGTTTGCCATGCTGTAGATGAGGCGGGGCCCGCCGAGGAGCTGAGCGTTCAGAACGCCGAAGGCAGAGACGGCAACCGCAGCGCCCGCGACGCGCCTCCCGATGTTCGGCCACGCTTTGGCGACTGCGTCCGCAGCAAGGGTCTGACTTCCGACAACGCCGTCGTATCCCAAGAGTCGCAGGTACGCCCAGTTCACGAGGAGATAAATCGTCACGACGACGAGCACGCCGCCCACGATGGCCAATGGGACGTTGCGCTTCGGTTGGCGAATTTCGCCCGCCATCCACAGTGCAGATTGCCAACCGCCAAAGGCAAAGAAGGCCGGCACGAGCGCGGCAAAGATGAGAACGATGGGGGCCCTGCCTGAATCACTTTGCTCGGTGCTCTCCGACGCAACCACTTCCGTCACCGGTGCATCGAACATGATCGCGAGAATCGTCACGACGATCAGCGTCAACACCTTGAAGTAGACTGTTAGATTCTGGATACGCGATCCCCAGCGAACGCCCAAAGCGTTGGCCGCCGTAAGCCCGACGATCAATCCCGCAGCACTCAACGTCAAGGCGAACGTGCCGGTAATCTCGTTTCCTATCGCAACACCCAAGTGCTTCGCGCAAATGATGGCAATGACCGCGATCGCTCCCGCCTGGATGGCCGTCGCGTTGCAGAAGACAAAAAGAAAAGCCGGCAAAGGGCTGTAGGCGTCGCGCAGGATGTCGTACTGGCCGCCGGTGCGCGGATACAGACCGCCCAATTCGGCAAAGGTGAGCGCGCCCATCAAGGCGATGGCGCCGCCGATCGCCCACGCTGTAAGCGCCATGCCCCCTGACTCAGCGAGCTGGGCGACCTGAGTCGGCGTGAAGAAGATTCCGACGCCGATGATGGCGCCGATGACGATGCACGTGGCGTCCACCGGCCCCAGAATGCGCTTCAAGCCCTGATCGGCGCCGCTGCGTTCCTTGCCTTCGGTGGCCATGCCCCTTCGATACCACAGATGCCTGCGTTTGTCACCGTCCGGTCCCGCAAAACATCCGCGCTACCGCGAATGAACCAGCGGTTCAAGTCGCCTTGGGGAAATTGCCCCAATTGGCGTTCAGGATCAGTCTTTCAACATCGACTCCGGCAGGTCCAAGGCCTGCCCTACCGATTAGTTGCTACGTCCCGCGGCGGCCGTCTTGTGATGGCGATCCGCGCGTTTGCGTTGCGACTCACTCAGCAGCTTCTTGCGAAGTCGAATCGACGCCGGCGTGATCTCGACCAGTTCATCGGACTCGATATATTCCAACGCAGCTTCCAGCGATATCGTTCGCGCCGCCTTGAGCACGACCGTCGCCTCTTTGGTCGATTCACGAACGTTGGAAAACGCCTTGCCCTTTGCGACATTCACGCCCAGGTCGTTTTCTCGACTGTTTTCGCCGACGATCTGCCCTGCATAAACAGGATCCTGCGGCTTGACAAACATCACACCGCGCTCGGACAGATTCAGCAGTGCATAGGCCGTCGCCGTGCCCGTTTCGGTCGCGACCATCACGCCATTCGTCCGATGTTGATCGATATTGCGAATCGGCGCGTAGCGTTGAAAGCTGTGATACATGACCGCCTGTCCCGACGTTGCAGTGAGCATTCTGCTTCGCAAACCGATCAATCCACGGGCGGGGATTTCGCATTCAACGTGCATTCGATCACCACGCGGGTCCAATGATCGAATCTCGCCGCCGCGCGAACCTAACAATTCGAGCACAGGCCCAACGTTCTCTTGATCCACATCAACTGTAAGCAATTCGATCGGCTCACAGCGCAGGCCGTCGATTTCCTTCTCAATGACCTCGGGTCGGCCAACGGAAAGCTCATATCCTTCGCGTCGCATATTTTCCAGCAGTATGCCAAGGTGGAGTAGACCTCTACCGGAGACGCGGAACTCTTCGGATGTCGAACCGGGCTCAACCCGAAGCGCTAAGTTTGACCGCAGCTCACGATCAAGCCTTTCTGATAATTGCCTGGACGTCACGTATTTGCCTTCTCTCCCTGAAAAGGGTGAATCGTTTATTCGAAAGAGCATGTGCAGCGTCGGCTCATCGACCGAAACACGCGCAATAGGATTCGGCAGATCAGGACACGCGATCGTGTCGCCGATCTCAAACTCACCAAGTCCCTCAACTGCACAAAGGTCGCCGACTTGAATAACATCCGTCGGCGTTCGCCCCAAATCCTCGAAGCGATAGAGCCTTTGCACCCTTGCCGGCCGATTCGTCCCATCTGCCTGACATATATTGACCGCTTGCCCGGCGCTTATCGCCCCGGCAAAGACGCGACCAATCGCGATGCGCCCCACATACGATGAATAGTCCTGGGTGGTAATCAGCATTTGAAGCGGGACATCAGAGTATCCCACCGGCGCAGGAAGGTGCTGTATCATTGCGTGAAGTAGGGGCTGTATATCATCGGTTGGTTTGTCAACATCGGCTGACGCCCAACCATCTCGACCGGATGCGTAGATCACAGGGAAATCCAGTCGCTCATCACTTGCTTTCAGTGCGACTAATAGATCAAAGACCTCGGTAAGCACCTCATCAGGTCGAGCATCACGGCGATCGCACTTATTGACAACGACGATAAGCGGATGATCGAGTTCTAAAGCTTTACCAAGCACAAACCGTGTTTGCGGCATCGGCCCTTCAAAGGCGTCAACAAGTAACAACACACCGTCCGCCATCTTGAGCACGCGCTCGACCTCGCCTCCAAAATCTGCGTGGCCCGGCGTATCGATCAGGTTGATGCGAAACGTCTCGCCTGCGTGCTCGCCATCTGTGGGACGAAAAGTAATTGCGCAATTTTTAGAGAAGATCGTGATTCCGCGCTCGCGCTCCAGCGGGTCCGAATCGAGCACGCAATCAATCGCTTCCTTTCGAGCATCAAGCGAGCCACAACACGCAAGCAGCGCGTCCACGAGCGTGGTCTTGCCATGATCGACGTGGGCAATGATGGCTACGTTCCGCAGGTTTGGGTCGGCTGGATGGAGCATGAGACGCAGATCATAGCGCCTATTGCGGACAACGCCATGAACAGAATGCAATTGCGTTTGGCGCTGGTCGCAGGCATTGATATCTCCTAGGGTTGACACGTGTCCAAACCCAGCTCGGCGCCGCCCTGATGACTGAAGACCCCAACCTGCTATTCACCGACGCCGCTTCGCAAGTCCATGCCGACCCTTGACATCAACAAGAAGCGCCTGACGCGCATCATGTGCTCGCAGCACGTCACGCCATACTTGCGCGAAGAGGTCGCTGCCCTTGGATTCGAGATTCAGGATGAAGACTATGCAGGCGTACACATCGGCGCGGCATTGCCCGACTGCATGCGCCTGAATCTGCATTTACGCACCGCTCTGCATGTGATGTGGCTGCTGAAACGCTTCCGCTGCCCCTCGCCCAAGGCGTTGTATCGTCACACCGCATCGTTTGCGTGGGAGGAGTTGATCCCGAACGATTCGTATTTCACCGTAACGTCGAATGTCGATCATCCCAAGATCACCAACTCGATGTATCCGAATCTCGTGTTGAAAGATGCCATTGTTGATCGCATCGCTAAGCGGACCGGCGCTCGGCCGGACAGCGGATCGGACCGGTCGAAGGTCGTGATTCATCTCTATTGGGCGGATGATCGCGCGTGGATATACCTGAACACGAACGGCCGGCGACTTGCCGATCGCGGCTACCGCAAGATGCCCCACACGGCGCCGATACAGGAAACACTCGCGGCCGCCGTTCTGATGGCGGCGGGATATGATGGCGGGTTGCCGTTGGTGAATCCGATGTGTGGAAGCGGTACGCTCGCGATTGAAGCCGCGCTCATGGCCGCGGGTCGTGCCCCGGGGTTATTGCGAGCAAACTACAGCGTGATGCATACGAAACTACACGATGATAACGCCTGGCGGACAATCCGTAACGAAGCGCGCAAGCAACGTCGATCACAACCGCCTCCGCCGATCATCGCATCGGACATCGATCCCCGCGCGCTGGATGCCGCCCGCAAGAACGCGCGGACGGCGGGTGTCGAGCAGCTCATCGACTTTGTCCAGTGCGATTTCGCCGAGACACCAATGCCGGACCAGCCTGGAATTGTCATTCTGAATCCCGAATATGGCGAGCGGTTGGGAGAGCGAGCCACCCTTGAGCCGGTCTACGCGCGCATCGGCGACTTTCTCAAACAGCGCTGCCCGGGCTGGAAGGGCTACATATTCACGGGTAATCGCGAGTTGAGCAAGCGCATCGGCCTGCGGGCCCAGCGACGGATTCCGTTCATGAATGCGAAGATCGAGTGCCGGTTGTTAGAGTACGAACTGTATCAAGGCTCGCTCGAATGCTGAGTGAGAATACGGAGCCCGCCCCTACGGTACGATCCACACCTTGATGTAGAATGGGTGGGAGATGCTCAGCGACCAAATGGAATCAACGTCAGCGTTTCGACACCTGCCGTTCATGGGGGTGATCCGCGTCAACGTGCAGGCGATGGAGGTCGGCTTTCGCATGGGCCACCCGGATTGGATCAATCTGGGTCAGGGTCAGCCGGAGGTTGGCGAGCTTGAAGGGGCGCCGCCGCGTCCCAAACAAATCCAGGGCCCTGTGGACGAGCTCCTCAAGTCCGGTGCGATCGTGCGGGTCAAGATGGACCTCTACCTCGCCGCCGACGCCATCGAAAAGCTGAAAGCCGGCCTGCTCGCCCACCTCGAACAGCACGGACAGATCTCCCCGTCCGAGTGGAAAGCCATCACAGGCGCCTCACGAAAGTTCACCATC
>JADFGE010000200.1 GCA_022567855.1 Planctomycetota bacterium
GATATATGGTTCCGCAAGCCTTGAACAAATACCTTTCTTCTGAGGCGATGATCGGTAGGTATTGAGCGAGGTAACCAACAAGCAGAACAGCGATCATCCAGTAGACATTGGCAATGCAGCACATACCAACGCTCAGGAGTAGGTTTCCTAAATAAAGCGGGTTTCTGACGTGAGCATAAGGCCCCGTTGTCACGAGTGCCCGCGCAGCGCCTAAAGTACGGGCACGTGTGGACGCGCCAGCATATCCCACAGCCCACGCACGAAGCCATTCACCACAAACGAGGAGAGGACTCCCGATTGCTATCGAACTCAAGGTGGAATGGGAAAAATAAACAAGGATAAGGATAAACGGAACTGGTGTGAGGCTGCGGAATCGAAAGAAAATCTGACCAATCTTGTGGGTAAAACGTAGATTGTAATGGGGATGGTCCATTTTTCCGTCAAATTGAGTTGACACGTTTCAAACGTCCCTAATGCCTAATGCCTAATGCCTTCTTCAGCGGGGTGTAGCTCAGCTTGGTAGAGCGCGTCGTTCGGGACGACGAGGTCGCAGGTTCAAATCCTGTCACCCCGATTACGGGGAAGCCGCAATAGAGCAGTGGAGCAGGAGAACAGGTGAACAGTTGAGCCAGAAGACCGAACCTGCTCAACTGTTCGAGGTTTTCATCGTCACGTTCGCGTTCGGGAGACTCTCGGCACTGTAAAGCCGGCGATGGTATCGCCGGGCGAGGCGCGACATGCGTCCGTCCTCGCGGTTGATATCTGCTGCAATTTCATTCCCAACGCCGCGGCGGCAAGAAGGGAACCATCGGTCTTATCGCGGATCGAACTCCCGACCCGTTCGGCTATCTGTGTTCATCTGCGGTCGCTCCTCTGCCTCGGGACGCTGCGCGTCACCCGCTAAACGGGCGAGATTCCCACGCACTGTTCCCGCCTCATAGCGCATGGCCCATCCCGCATCCCGTTTCCTGTGGCTCCGCTCGCCGTGCATCGGCTACCATTGATGACATGATGAGGATGCCCAAGACATCGGCCGTTTGCGTTCTTTTCGCGTTCGTCGCTGCGATCTTTGCGGGCCCGGCCACCGCGCAGGAGGTCGGGCCGACCAACGGCTCGCTTGTCATCGTTGGTGGGGGGCTTACACCTCAGATCGCCCAGCGTTTTATCGAACTTGCGGGTGGACCGGACGCGAACATTATCGTGATTCCTACGGCGATGGGCGGCGACAACGCGGTCGCGTCGGGACAGAGTTTCGCCAGGCGACTGGCTGGGTACGGCGCAAAGAACGTGACCGTGCTTCACACGCGCGATCGCGATGAGGCGAACTCGGATGTGTTCGTGCAGCCGCTCACCGAGGCTGGGGGCGTGTGGTTTGGCGGCGGGCGTCAATGGCGGTTGGCGGATGCGTACCTTGGGACCAAGACGGAGCAAGCGTTGCGTGGCGTACTGGATCGCGGCGGGGTAATCGGCGGCTCGTCCGCCGGGGCCACCATTCAGGGATCGTACCTCGTGCGCGGCGACTCAAAGACCAACGTGATCATGATGGGCGATCACGAGCAGGGATTCGGCTACTTGAAGAACACCGCGATCGATCAGCACGTGCTGACGCGAAACCGGCAGTTCGACATGATCGAGGTGATCCGCGCCAAGCCGGAGCTTCTGGGAATCGGTCTTGATGACGACACCGCCATCGTCGTGCAGGGCGATGAATTCGAGGTCATCGGCCGATCGTATGTCGCGATATACGATCACGAGACCATGGGAGCTGAAGGACGTTTCTATTTTCTCGCGCCGGGGCAACGCTTCGATCTTGCTACCCGCAAGGTAAAACGCACCACAAGAGGGGAGCGCGGCGAGCCATTGGAGCGCAGTACCGGGCGTTGAGGTTAGGGTGTGGTCGTGGTGGACCCGGCATGGGCCGCGGCAACTTGGACTTCCAGCCCGTCGGGATCATCGAAGTACACGCGGTTCTGTGCGCGCCTCACCGTCAAGCCCCCAGCCTTGAGTTTCTCGACGGCGGTATCCGGTTCGTAGTTGTCGATCGCATAGCAATAGTGATGCATTGCCGGCTCTTTCGATCGAAACAGTGCGACGAAGTTATTGCCGCAATGGAGAAAACAACTTTGCTCGCCTCCATCGCTCATGATCGTCAGTCCCAAGTGCTGCTCGTAGAAGGCGCGCGATCGCGCGACGTCCGTGACGGAAAGGGCGATATGATCGAGCCCGGTCGCCTTGAAGGTGCTCTCTGGAGAGCCGCTTTGTGAGGCAACGGCCGTTCCCGACATCGCGGCGGCAACGGCCACAAGATGGCCGATGAGCTGCCGGCGTGTCAAGACTCCTTGGTCATAGCCGTCCACGATTGATTCGATCGCATCCTGCATTTCGGATCTCCTTACATTCAGGCCTTTAGTCAGTCCTCAAACAGATGGTCGAGGATGATATCGCGCACCGCCTGACAAGGTATCTCTTGGGCGCGGTCAGTCGGATCATGTTGTGTGATCAGCACCGGCTGGAAGTCAGGCGGCACATCAACACGACCGTGCGAACCACGGATGAGGGAAGGATCAAGGGGTATCACATCCATCAGCGTGCGGAAGCCCAATCGTTTACGAAGCAGCTTCCACGCGATGTGCAGCTTCGGCAAGCTCAGGTTCGGATCGACGAACAACTCACACGGGTCATAGCCGGGCTTGCGATGAATATCGACCGTCCGCGCGAAATCCGGAGCGCGGGAATCATCGAGCCAATACTCGTAACTGAACCATCGCCGTGATTCGGAGACAAGCACAAGATCACCGGACCGCTCATGATCGATTGCGTGCGATTTCTGCTCGCGGTGATCGAGGACGAGGTCAACGCCTTCGATTTCATTACACAACGACTTTACACGTTGAAGTTGATCGGATGCGTGGACGTACACATGTGCGATCTGGTGGTCAGCTACGGCGAAGGCGTCGCTAGCGCCAGGGTCAAGCAGTTCAAGGTCCTGTTCGGTGCGCACCTGAAGCAGCCCCGCCTTGCGCAGCTCGCGGTTGATGTGAACCGAGTCGTCGACGGCCTCGATGCCGTACTCACTGAGAAGAATGACTCGAACACCTTGGGCGTCGAAGTAGTCGATGAGTTTGCCGACGACGGCGTCGATCTCGCGCACGTGGATCGGGATATCAGGATGATCCGGGCCGAGCTTCTGGAGGCCGTAGTCAAGGTGAGGTAAGTAGATCAACGACAGCGTTGGCTGATGCCATTGGTGAGTGAGGATCGCCGCATCTGCAATCCATTGACTGGACTTGATGGATGACCCAGGCCCCCAGAAGTGAAACAACGGGAAGGGCCCGAGCTCGTGTTGCAAGCGGGTTCGCAGATCGGCGGGTTTGGTGTACACGTCCGGGATTTTGCGCCCGTCGGCTTTGTAGATTGGGCGCGGGGTCACGGCGTAGTCCGCAGAAGCGTACATGTTATACCACCAGAACATCACACAAGTCGTGACCGAAGGATCGCGCTTGCGCGCCGTCTCCCACACCTTTTCGCCGTGGACGAGGTGGTTGGATTGTTTCCAGAAGTGAATCTCAGCCAGATCGTGGTTGTACCAACCGTTGCCGACGATGCCGTGTTCGCGCGGCGTGAGGCCGGTGAGCATGCTCGACTGCACGGCGCATGTCACGGCGGGGAGCACCGGCTTGAGGCGACACAGCTTCCCGCCCTTGATGAAGGAAGAGATAGTCGGTGACGCTTCGCCGATGAGCGAGCTGCTCAGTCCGGCTAGGTTGATGACGACGGTGGGATGCGCCATATCAAGTGCCAAGGATATACCGATGCCCGATTGCGGTCAGGACGAAGCAGCCAAGCGCCGCCACCGCGAAGCTCGGTTGATCAAGGAGCGTGAGATAGAACGCGTCGATCAGGCAGATGCCCGAGAGCCAGTTGAGGATGGCGTTTTTGGTGCGAGCCGGTCGCGCGAGGGCGTGTCGAGCCGCAAGGACGAGCCAGGCCAGAACGAGCAGTGCAGTGGCAGCAGGCTGAACCCATGTCCCGGAGTGAACCAGCGCGGCGGGCGCCAACGCGATGAACGGAAGCATGATCGACAACCATCGCCGCGCTCCGGCGGTGGGGGCGGCCTCCGACCGGGCGATGAGCGTGACGATGCTTATGTAGATCGTGACTGTGCCCGCGAAGATTATGGTTATCGACCAGTCGATCGGCCACGCCACGGCGGCGGCGGCGGTGACATACACGAGCCCTCGGCAAAGCCCCATCAACATGACGGACGCTGCGATCTTCTTGTGGAGAAAATCGTAGACGATGATCGTCACGACGAGCATCAAGCCAAGCAGGAGGGCGGGCGTCGCCATCAATGCGATCAAACTGATGGCCAGCGCCATGCAAATAACCGTGAAGATGCACGCAGCACGTATTGAAATGCGACCGGAGGGAATGGGGCGGCCGGGTCGTTGTTGTCGATCGAAGGTGTGGTCGACCGCGTCGTTGAGCGCCATGCCTGCGATGTACAGCAAGCCGATGGCGATGGTCATGCCGGCGATCGTTTTCCACTCGGACCAGCCGCTGAGTCCGCCGATTGCACACCCCACCAGTACGTTACTGAAGCACGTCGGGATGTTGGAGAGCCGCGCCAACTCGACATACGCGCGGACGGTTTTGCGCGCCGCGTTCATTGGGTGTCCCTATCTGCGAATTGATCCTTGAGCCACAGGATTTCGCGGGCGATCCCCTCGGCTAGATCATCCGTTCGCAGTTCCTTGGGCAGGACATCCCAGGCGTAGGTCTCGACCTCGAAATGACGGACGTCGTCCTCGGGCTTGATTGCTCGTAGGCATTGAGCAATCTGATCCTGCGTCGTCTCGATCAAGCCGAAGCGATCGAGAAAGATCGGCATGTGGAAATGGATGCGCCACTCCCCGACAGGGTGATCGTCTACGATTGATGCGATCGCCAGCGGTAGATCTTCGTAGAAATCCATTTCGCCATCCGGCCGTCGTATCATCGTCTGATGCAAATAACGATCTTCGGCGAAGGCCTGTACTTGACGAAGGGCATCGGTTCGCTCAGGATCGCTCATCGCATCGAACGGGATCCGAATGGCTGAGGACACCTGCACCTTGCCGATTCGTATGCCGGCCTTCTCGTAGCACGCGATTGCTTCGGCTTGATTCTCAAACATTACCGCAGCGTGGCAAATATCGTGACACACGCGGATGTGGGCGCATACAACCTCGGCGGGCAGATCGAGTCGGTCACCGGCCGGGAGTAGGTGATCCTGAAAGAACTTCACGACGTCGCTGCTTCGTTGCAGCAGACATCCGGGCTCGGGTTCAAGATCGACATGGATGAACACGCCGGTTGTGTCCGCGATTCGGCGAAGCTCCTTGGCCAGTCCAAGCAGGTTCGCAACCGTCGCATCACATTCGACCCTCCAAGACGATTCTTTCGGCCAACCCAACGGAAGCGTAGAAATGCTGCGGTGTGAGAACTCTGGTGATATCTCAGTGAGTACCGCCGCCAGCGCATGTGTATATCCAAGTCGATCCGCCGTACTCCAATCAGGCTCGTACACGCGATGCTTGACAACCGGCTGGTGGAAATCGCCGTACGGGAAACCGTTGAACGTAAACGGGATCAATCCATGATCATCAAGCCACGGCCCAAGTTGAGGCAAGCCCTTGGGGCCTTGGCTGAACAGTTCGTTCACACATTGGCGCGAAAGCCAGAGCCCGATTCCCATCGGCTCGTCGGGGGAGACGATGCGTTTCACGGCGAGCGCGTATTCCTCGAGGTTCGCCTTCGTCTGCGCCAACGTCGCCCCGGCATGCACGTTCGTGCAATAGCCGACCATGCGATCTGCGGGCGATTCAGTGTCCATCGATACTGAACTTCGGACACTGGCTGAGAAATGTCTTTGG
>JADFGE010000007.1 GCA_022567855.1 Planctomycetota bacterium
GCAGAAGGGGCCAGATGCTGTTTCGTTCGGTCGGAATCAGCCATGGGGCGATTGTACGGGCTTGGTGAGGCACTCGCCCGGACCGGCGGACCGAGCAACCGTCACAGCTTGCCGTGGTGATGACGAAACTCGCGTCCCGGCGTTTGGCTCGGGGGCGATTGTTTCGCATGGTAGTGGTGCTTGAATAGCTAACTAGCCCTGGATCGGCCCCGTATCGGTTTGCCTCCCCGGTCGGGGCCTTTTTCTTTGATCGCCGCCTCAGGAATCGGCGAGCTGCTCGAGTCCCGCCTCACACAGAATCGTTCGGAAACTCTCCGCGAACACGAAGTTCTCCTGCGGGAATTCCAGACCGGCGATGTTCGTATCTATATGACTGAACATCAGATCAATTCGTCCAATCAGCTGCCAGTCGGTCTCAGGGGGACTCATCCGATGCACGGCGCCTCGGGTCGAAGCGCCGCTTTTGTCGATGCGGTCCAACCGAGCCTCGAAACGGACCGACTGTCCGGGAAAGACGTCGCAATCAATCTGGGCGAGGACGACCTTCGCCAGAATCACGTTCTCTCGAAATCGATTGACTGAGCCGACGAGTATTCCCGCGGTCTGGGCCATGCCTTCAATCATCAACGATGCGGGATAGACGGGAAGCGCCGCGCCGCGCTCATCGTCGCGGAAGTGATCGGCGAGGTAGTCTTCGTTCGGCGACACGGCCTTGACGGCAACCAGCCGTGTGTTCGCCTCGAAGTCGATGATCCGGTCTATCCACATCCAGCGCATGGCAACGTCACTCGATCAGTCAGAAAGCACGTCCACCGAAGCCGGGTCTGACGAGTCCGCGAGGAAGACCCGGGTAGATCGCATCCCATCGGACGTACCCGGACCTTCCTCGGGGACTCGTCAGGTCCGGCTTCGAGGGGTTTGACGCAGTCACGCGGTCAGCTTGCGCTCGACGAAGTCTACGATCGAATTGACGGTGATCAGCTCGGCGACCTTCTCCACATTCCGATCATTCTCGAAGCCGGAGAAATCCACGTGCGGCATGCGCTCTTTGAGCATGGTCATGCCCGCCTCGGTGAACTTGCCGTCGGCGACCCACTCGGGGTTCTCCAAGAGGTTCTCCGGGAACAGCTCGCCTTGCTCGATCTTGAACGGGCGGTCGGGCGTCGAGAAACTTTTCTCCAGACGAAAGACGATGTCCAGAAAATCGATCGACTCGGCTTCCAGGTCGCTGGTCAATGACGCTTCAGGGGTGACCTCTTCCTCGTCGACGCCTAAAGCCTCCTCCATGATGCTGCGGACGGTCTGAAAAATCTCCTCACGGGTCATCACAACACTCTCAGTCATTGAACAAGCTCCTGGGCGGTTCAGCCCGGGGAATCGTTCTCCACGACCAGCTCGGTCCTGATAGGACGCATGGTAAACCTTCCGGAGACGGCTGTCTCACCTGCGTTGTTTTTGGCGTTCACACGGCGTACAACGCCCGTGCCTCGGCAGGCGTAGACGCCGTTGCCAAGGTCCTTGTGCAGGGTGACTTCAACCTCCAGCGTCTCGTTGGGTCGAACGAAGTTTCCAAACCTCAAGGCCTTGACCTGCCCCAACACGAGCCTCGCATCGCCCCGCGACGCCAACATCCGCCTCGCCGCCTGCACCATCGTTTCCACCATCAACACGCCCGGCATGACTGGGAAGGTCGGGAAGTGGTCGGCCAGGTAATCCTCAGCCGGATCGACCCGCTTGATCGCGACGATGCGATCAGGCGATTGGTCGAGCACCGTGTCAATCAGATCAAACTTCATCACCGTCGCCGAATGTGAGACCGTCGAACCGAAGCCCGAGAGGGTAGGCGCGCGGCCCGATGGACGCAACTTGTTCAGGCCAGCGCAGGATCGTTGGCTATTTGTTGCGCCATCGAACGCGCGACGGTGCAAGCGAAACTCCCAACAGGCAGATCTTGGCGATGGGTGGCTCCTACGCGCGACTCCGAATTCAATCGTCCGACCTGCGCCGGAGCCGTTTGTGAGGCGCAGCAGATACTGCGCGAAGCGGCGTTAGCCGACTGCAATCCTGACCGAAAGTGATCGTCAGAGCCGATAGGCAAGGGCTATGGCACGCCAGGCTGTTGCTGCGCGCGAATACGACGGAGCGGACGACGCCGTGTCGCTGGCGATGCTTGCGCGGCGGGTGGGATGGATTGCGCTCGCCGCGGCGTGGATTTTCCTGGTTGTCGCCCTGGCCAGCTTTGATTCGGCGGACTGGCCCTCACACACCGTGTCAGCGCACAACGACCCGACGCGCAATCTTTGCGGGCCGGTCGGTGCGATCGTCGCTTATTGGGGCTACCACGTTATCGGAATCGGCTCGTGGGTCCTGCTGGCGGGACTCGCGGGGTATCTCGGGGTGATCGTCACGGGGCGCGTCGTGACTCATCCAGTCGTGCGGGTCTTCGGCCTCATCTTCATGGCGGTCGCGGTGTCGAGCTTCCACGGATTGCTCGCGCCGCAAATCGGCGCACTGGCCGGCTCCACGGCGGGACTGCTGGCCGGGCTGCTGGTGGGCGAGTTCGATCAACGGTTCAGCAGCGTGGGGACATTCCTGATCCTCCTGGCGGGTTTTAGTGTCGGGGCGATCGTGGCGGTGGATCAACTGGTGCTGGCCATTCCGCCACTACTTGGCGCCGGCGCCCGGGCCGCACACCGGGCCGGCGCCGCGCCGGTGCGTCTCCTGCGCGCCCTTCGCACCCGGCCGGAGACCGCGTTAGCTACGGCGGGCGGACTACCAGCTCGGCGAGCCCGGGCCGACGTTCTCGTCGACGGCGCCCCCGACGAGTCTGACCAGCGACCGGCGGTGTCGCCGAAGCGCAGCCGACTCTCCGCGGAGGAGCTTCGCGACAAGATCGCCAGACTTCCGGTGCGAATGGGCGGCGATCAGACCTCCGTCGCCAAGGACGAGGACATTCCCCGGCATGAGAGCTTCGAGGGATATCAGTTCCCCACATTAGAGCTGTTGCAAGATCCGGAATCGAACTACTCAGCCAAGATGGAGGCGTTCGTTCGCAAGCAGGCTGAGCAGCTTGAGAACGCGCTTCAGACGTATCACATTGACGGGGAAGTGGTAGGAATCGAATCGGGCCCGGCGGTCACGTTGTACTCGGTGCAGTTGGTGCCGGGCACGAAAGTGGCGAAGATCCAAGCCGTGGCCAGCGATCTGGCCCGTGCGCTCCGCGCGCACAACATCCGGTTGGTCCCCAACATGGCGGGCAAGACCACGGTGGGGATCGAGATTCCAAATCTCTACAAAGAGCGCGTACGACTCAAGGAACTGATGAGCGGCGGACACGCCCAGGGCATGGTGCTGCCGATGTTCCTGGGCAAAGACGCTTCGGGTGAGCCGTTGGTGGCTGATTTGACGCGCATGCCGCACATGCTGATTGCCGGCACGACGGGGTCGGGAAAAAGCGTGTGCATGAATTCGATCATCATGAGCTGGCTGTATACGAAACGCCCTGATGAGCTGAAGCTCATTCTCGTTGATCCGAAGATGGTCGAGCTGAGCCGGTTCGCCCAGATCCCGCATCTGATGTGCCCGGTGGTGACGGAGATGTCCAAGGCCACCGCTATCCTGGAGTGGGCCATCGACAAGATGGAGGAGCGCTACGAGCTGCTGCTGGAAGCGCAGGTGCGCGATGTCGCGGGGTACAATCAACTGACCGAAGAGGAGCTGTATGAAGCGTTCCAACCGGCCAACGAGGCGGAAAAGGCAAAGATCCCCAAGCGGCTGCCGTACATCGTCTTCATGATTGACGAGCTGGCGGACCTGATCCTGACGCATAAGGACGTGGAGCACTACGTTGTCCGCATCGCGCAGAAGGCCCGTGCGGTGGGGATTCACTTGATCGTCGCCACCCAGCGCCCCCAAGCGAACGTGGTGACGGGGCTGATCAAATCGAATATGCCGTGCCGCGTCAGCTTCAAGGTCGCCTCGGGGATGGACAGCCGGATCGTCATGGACCAAAAGGGTGCGGAACTGCTTCTGGGACAGGGGGACATGCTCTTCCTCTCACCGCACACGACCGAGGTCAAGCGTGCGCAAGGCACGTTGGTGACGGATGGAGAAATCCGCCGTGTTGTGAAGTTCCTCTGTGGCGTAGCCGCGCCGCAGTTTGAGCGAAGTCTCGTGGCGATTCGTTCAAGAACGATGGAATCGAGCGACGAAGCCGACTCAGGTGAACGCGACCCGCTGTTCGAAGAAGCGGTTGAGATCATGATCGAAAGTGGGCGCGGCTCTGTTTCGTTGCTGCAACGCCGCCTGGCCATCGGATACAGCCGATCGTCGCGACTGGTGGATCAGATGTATACGGCTGGGATTCTCGGCGATCACAAGGGCTCCGTCGCCCGCGAAGTGCTGCTGACGATCGATGAATGGGAGCAGATGAAGGCCATGGAGGATGCGGCTCAGGCCAGCGGAACGCTCTTTGCGGATGATGATGAAGACGAAGTAGGCGACGAAAAGGACGCAGACGACGAGCTGCTGGAAGACGACGAGGATGAGGAATACGAAGACGAGGAAGAAGAAGACGACGACGACGAAGAGGAAGAGCAAGAAGAAGAAGAAGAAGAGGAAAAGGAGGAGGTCGTCCAAGACAAGTCCTAAATCCGCCGGCTGAACGTTCGCACACACCGTGCGCTGGCGCACGCGCCCGGGTTCCTCGGTCGGGGGGCGGTGGGCAGCCAACAAAACCGGATGGTGGCTTGGTTGGCCGGAAGGCGGCGTCAGGACCTCGGGTGCGTTGGCGTGTAATACCAGCCCGCTATCGGCCGTCACCAGGATCGCAAAAAGGGCCTTGGCGGGCCTTCAGTGGGCCGGGGGCACAAAAATCGGCCTTTGGCTATTGCCCATATCCGAAGCGATGCGATAATGGCGATATCGCGGCGAGCACCGACCAAACCAAGGGAGAACCCCTTGCCGGGCGGCGGAGGCGGACCGCGACGACCGCAGGCCGACCACACCTCCATACGGTTCGGCCTGCGGGCGATGAGCCCCTTGGGACGCCGAGGGGATAAGAATCCTGGCGGCGGGTGGTCACGCTCGCGACGGCTGGGGAGACCCCATATTTATCAAGGAGGTGATCAAGTGAATTTACTAGGTGACTGTACAAAGGGGCTGCACGCCTAATCCCGTGCGTCCGACGGGGTTGCACGGGAGTGCAGCCTGTGAGCTAAAACTCACGGACCCGGCGAACAACAATTCGCCGGGTTCTTTTGTTTGTAGCGATCAGCGGTTAGCGATCAGCTCTGAGGCTCTTTCCGATGCCTCATGCCTTTTTCATTCCCCCGTAGGGTCAAGCCCTACGGCTAAACGCTCTTTCACGATGCCTCGATGCCATGATGCCTTCGTCCTATCGCCTGACGCGCTGGATGAGCTTTTCGGCTGCAACCTCGATGCCGCGCACCTTACTGATCAGAGCCTCGCGGTTGGGCGCATACTTCTCGGCGGTCTTCAGATCGACCCAGTCCTCCTCGACGAGCCGGGTGAGGCTGGAGGTGAAGTCGTGCATCCCCTCGTGCTCGGAACTGCTGATGATCGCGGGCATGTCTTGGTCTTCGGCGTCGCGAATCTTCTCCTGCACGGTCGAGTTGTTCAGGAGCACCTCGGTCGCCGGGATCCGGCCGATGCCCTCCTTTACGCACGGCAGCAGGCGCTGCGCCATGACCGCGCGCAGGCCGTTGGCCAGGCTGGAGCGAATGAACGTATGTTCGGTGGACGGGAAGAACTCAAGAATCCGGGCGAAGCTCTGCATGGTGTCGGCCGTGTGCATCGTCACAAACACCGTGTGGCCGGTCTCCGCCGCCATCAATCCCGCCATCATCGTTTCCCGGTCGCGCATCTCGCCGATCATGATCGTGTCGGGATCCTGGCGCACGGCGCCGCGAAGGGCCGCCGGGAAGTCACTGACGTCAATACCAATCTCGCGCTGGCTAATGAACGACTTCTTGGGTGTAAACAGATACTCGATCGGATCCTCGATCGTGATGATGTTGGACATCCGGGTTTCATTCATGTGGTCGATCATCGCGGCGAGGGTCGTTGATTTGCCGCAGCCGGTGACACCGCAAATCACAACCAGACCTTCGTGCGTCGTGTCGGCGACCTCGCTATAGATCTTCGGCAAGTGCAGTTCCTCGAAGCTGGGGATCACGGGGTTGACCCGGCGGATGGCGGCGTGCAGCCCGCCGCCAGCCTGGAATAGGGCGATCCTGAAGCGCTCGGTCGGCCCCTCCATGTGTGAGAAGTCGACGCCGCCTTTTTCCTCCAACTGAGGTTTGAGATGGGCGGGGATGATCGGGGCCAGCAACTTACTCGTGTCGTCGGCGGTCAGGTCTCCGGATTCCACTCGATGCAGGTGCGAGTCGATTCGCAGGACCGGCGGCGAGCCGATCTTGATATGGAGGTCTGACGCATTGACCTCCTGCATTTTGCCGAGCAATCGATGGATCGTTACTGACCCGAGCATGCCACGTCCCTTTGCGCTTGCGGTTCCAAATCTTCTTCCGTGCGACCGCCCGCAGTGTGCGTCGGCCTCATACAACAGACTCTATCACGCCGAGGGCAGTGACCGAAACCTGTTTCTGATGAATGGTAGCCATTTGCGAGGCCGATCGGCCTGAAAGGCCGCGAAATCGCCTATCCTGAGCGGATCGAGGCGGCGGTCTGGTAACGGGAGCGACGATGGCACGGAAAAAACGCACGGATCGGGCGACCGAGGCCCCCGCCGGGCTTCGACGGGCAACCGAGCAGTATCTCAGCGAGGCCCAATCCATTTGCCAGGGTGGGGGGCAGCGGGGGGTTGAACGCCAGCACGACCTTGGCCGGCTCACCGCCCGGGAGCGGATCGACCGGCTGCTTGACCGCGGCGCCCCACGACTCGAATGCGGCCTCTTTGCCGCCTGGCAGATGTACCAGGACTACGGCGGCGCGCCCGCCGCCGGGCTCGTATCCACCATCGGCCAGGTCGGCGGCAAGCGCTGCATGGTCATCGCCAATGACGCCACCGTCAAGGCCGGCGCCTTCTTTCCCATGACCTGCAAAAAATTCATCCGCGCACAAATGATCGCCCAACGCGCTCGGCTTCCGCTGATATACCTCGTTGACTCCGCAGGCGTGTTTCTTCCGCTGCAGGAAGATGTGTTTCCCGATACCGACGACTTCGGCCGAATCTTCCGCAACAACGCCGTGCTGTCGGCCGAGGGTATCACCCAAATTGCCGCGATCATGGGTAACTGCGTCGCAGGCGGTGGGTATCTTCCTGTGTTGTGCGATACCGTACTCATGACAGAGGGAAGCGGCTTGTATCTTGCGGGCCCGGCGCTGGTCAAGGCCGCCATCGGTCAAGATGCCGACAGCGAGGAGCTCGGTGGGGCGGACATGCACGCTGCGATCTCCGGCACGATCGATTTTCGTGAGCCGGATGACGAAGCGTGTATCGAGCGGCTACGGGCCGTTGTTCACGCCGATATGTCGGTTGCACCGGTTGCGGACCCGCCGTTCGAGCCAGTCGCGCCGAAGCGCAAGAGCGAGGAAGTCTACGACATCTTCAAAGATGATCACGCTCAGCAGTACGACGTCGTCGAACTGCTCGAATGTGTCGTCGATGATGAGAGCTTCAACGAATACAAGGCCGAGTACGGCCGATCGATCGTGTGCGCCTATGCTCGCATCGGCGGCTGGCCTTGCGGCGTTGTCGCCAATCAGCGCAAGCTGACCCAGCGGAAGATGCCCGGCGGCAAGGCCGGGCCGTCCACGGCGGTCAATATGCCGGCCGTGATCTACACCGAATCGGCCGACAAAGCCGCGCGGTTCATCATGGACTGCAATCAGAAACGGATTCCGCTTGTCTTCGTGCATGACACAACCGGGTTCATGGTCGGGCGCGATTCTGAACAAGCCGGCATCATTCGATCTGGTGCAAAGATGGTCAATGCGATGAGTAACTGCATCGTGCCGAAGATCGCGTTGATCATCGGCGGGAGTTACGGCGCGGGGAATTACGCGATGTGCGGCCGGGCGTTCGATCCACTGTTGACGTTCGCGTGGCCCGGGGCGAAGCTTGCCGTAATGGGCGCGGCCCAGTCCGCCAACACGCTGTTGCAAATCGACCTTGCCTCGCGCAAACGCCGTGGCGAGGAAGTAGACGAGAAGAGGCGAAAGGAAATGCTCGCGACGATAACGGCCTTATACGAGCAGCAACAGGACATCCGCTACGGCGCTGCCCGCGGTTGGGTCGATCGCATCATCGAGCCCCACCTTACCCGCGACGAACTGATCTTCGTCCTCCAACTCGCATCAACCTGCCCCATCGAACGCGAATTCAAGACCGGCGTTTTGCAGACGTAATTCATTGAACCTACCGGTGGCGCCGGGCGACTCTAGGATGGGTGTGATGATGACACGGTCCCTTGAATCCATCCATGACGAACTGCTCGTTCTGCGCTGCCAGAGCGGCGAAACCGAAGCGCTGGAGGAGCTGATCGGAACTTGGCAGCCGCGGCTCTGGCGCCACGCTCGGCGTTTGACCGGGCGGCGCGACGCGGCGTCGGATGTGCTCCAAGAAACCCTGCTGGCCATTGTGCGCAGCCTACATCGTCTCGACGACCCGGCACTGTTCCGCACCTGGGCCTATCGCATCGCAACCAACAAATCCGCCGACTGGACGCGCAAACAGCAGCGCGATCGCAAGCTTGCCCAAGCGGTCGCCAATAACGGCGATCCTCGATCCTTGCGCATCCAAGAACAGCGAGATTTTGATTCAACAAATGAACCCAACGACGACGTGAAGCGACTCCATAGTGCCATGCGAGAATTATCCGGCGACCGACAAGCGATCCTGGCCATGCATTACTTAGAAGGCATGGGTATGGCTGAGATTTCCGTCGCGCTTGATATACCCGCAGGCACGGTGAAGTCCCGTTTGTATCACGCGCGTCAACAGCTCAAGGAGCTGTTAGAAAGGAAAGAATCATGAGTAACATCGACGCGAAAATTAAACGAGCGTTGGAAGCGACCGATACCGATCTCGCCGACGAGTTTGACGGCGATCAGTCCATGACGGAAATGGTCTTTGATGTCTTCCGCGGCACACAGAAGTGGCTGACGTTCCTTGCGATCTTCTGGGGTCTTGTGTTCATGGCTGCAAGCGTCTACGGCATCATTCAGCTGTTCAAGGCGCAAGAGACGCGCGAATACATCCTATGGGGTCTCGGCGTCATGTTCTGCTTCAGTGCGGTCTCGCTGATGAAGATCTGGTTCTGGATGCAAATGAACCGCAACTCGATCCTGCGCGAAATCAAACGGGTTGAACTGCAAGTCGCTCGATTGGCAGCGAAACTTCAAGGATAGATCGCGACATTGCAACCGACCAATTCGCGGGGCATGAGCTGACGTGCTATGGTCCGGTTCATGGGCCGCGTTCTCACCGATCAAGTCATCATCATCACCGGCGCCAGTTCCGGTATCGGCGCTGCGACTGCGATCCAGTGCGCCAAGGCCGGGATGGATGTCGTGCTCAACGCCCGCCGTGCTGATCGCCTGGAGCAGGTAGCGGCGCAGATTTGTGAGTTGGGTCGGCACGCGAAGATCGTTGTCGGCAGTGTGACCGACGAGGGGATGACCGAGCAGATGCTTGATGTCGCACAGGACGCCTTCGGTCGGTTCGACGTCGTCTTTGCCAACGCCGGGTACGGCTTCGAGCGCTCGGTCGTACAGATGGACGATCAGGAGTTGCGGCAGATATTCGATGTAAATTTTTTCGCATCGTTTGATCTGATTCGCGAAGCCGCCAAGCGGCTGATCAGCGACGAACGGCCCGGGCATCTGCTGATGTGCTCGAGTTGCTTGGCGAAATTTACCCTTCCATTCTTTTCAGCATACTCCGCCACAAAGGCGGCGCAGAACCACTTCTGCCGGGCGATGCGATTGGAATTGGCGCGGTACAACATCGAAGTGTCGAGCGTTCATCCGATCACAACCACGACCGAGTTCTTTGAGGTCTCCAACCAACTCAGCGGTAAGGCGGATAAGACGTCCACCGTTCCGGATCACGCGTCGAAGATGTTCGTGCAAACGCCGGAAAGGGTCGCGCGAGCGATTGTTCGCTGCCTTGGTAAGCCGCGACCGGAGGTTTGGACGAGCCACATTGTGCGCAGTGTGGCCGGCGTCATGACCGCCTTTCCTTGGTTCTTTGATCTGGTGGTTCGCAAGCAGGCGAAGGGTCGGCGAGACCTTTAGGCTATGTCAGTTGGAGCGCTGAGCGATCAGTCGATCGATCGCTTCAAGGCGCTGGCGATGGCGGGGCTGGTCCGGTTCGATGAGCGTCAACGCCAGGATGTGCTGCCGCGCTGCCTCAAGTCGGTCGGCCTCGACTGCAATAGCAGCCGCCAGCTCACGGTTGTCGGGATCGTACGGATTGATTTGCAACGCCCGCGTCGCTTTCTCCAGCGCCTTCTCAAGCGCACCGGATTGGCGGTAAAGCCGGGCCAGGTTCACCGCATACACGGGCGTTTTTTCTTCTCGGCGATCGATCTCCTGGAGGTGGGCGACCGCCGCTTGGGGCCTATCGCTGTGCAGATAGATGTCGGTCAGCCGCTTGTGAGGGAACAGATCGACCGGTCGCGCTAGGGCATACTGCTTCAACAACGGGATCAATGACTCGTCTCGAGGGCCGACTTCTTTGATACGACGGCGCAGGCGCAGCTCCAACAAGTCGGGGTGATCCGGGTATTGCACAAGCCAATCGCAAAGCGTTTCGTCGCCAATCTCGACCGGTGGGCGGATCAGGTCCGGCCAGCGATCGGCGGTGAAGGGGCGCGATCGGGCCTTGGCCGGTTGGCCGACACGCTGGACCATCACCTGTGCGATTGCGTCGAGGCGAGCCTGCTTCGACGCGATCAATGCCGCGGCAAGCTCGGGGTCGGCCATCCGCAACTGATCCTTGAGTTCTTGAAGCGGGGGTTGAGGCGCCAGACCCCATTGTGTGATCTGCGCACCGGCCCAGTCGAGGAATTCGCGGAAGAACTGCTCGCGTTCCACCCCCAATGCCCGAGGCATGGCCTCACGTTCGCGCACGCCTTCGAAATAAAGCCCGAGCAGTCGTACCAGGGCCGAGTCTCCGTAGCGCTGGTTCATGTACTGGACCATCCAGTGGCCCTGCGCGTACGCCAGCGCGCGGTCGCTGGGGCGCCTCGGCCGCACGAACGCCCACTTGATGTCCTGCAGATCGAACAGTTCGTCGTTGCGATACGCATTGGCCAGGAGGCGGGACGTTTCATAATCGCGCGGCGCGCGCTCCATGCTGACGGCCGCGGCTTCCGTGAGCCAATGCGGGATGCGGTTTTGCGTCTGACTGAGCGTGATGGTGTGGGTGTATTCGTGGCCGATGACGCGCACCCAATCGAAGGGGCCTTGGTGTTGTGAAGGCGGACCTTCGCGCGGCACCTCAACTGCGATCACAGGCCCCGTACAGGCCGCGATGGTGTGGATCCACGGCATCCCGGTGATGCGCACCGAGAACCGCTCGTGATCGGGCATCAGCTCGATGATCGTTTTTCGATCCGGCTCATGCCCGAATCGAGCTGAGACCTGCTCGTGAATGCGCTCCAACGGATCGAGCATCATGTCCACCATGACCTGATCGATGCCCGGCTTGAAACGGATGATGAAGTGCTCGGATTCCACGCGGCTGTACCCGGCCAATTCCTCAAGAAGGAAGTAGCTATTGGCGGCGCGTTTGTTGAAGGGATCGAGCGCGACCACGGCCTGCAGGGCGTCGAGGGCGTTGGCATCGCGCCCGGACTGCAGCTCCATAAGTCCCAGCTCGATCTGCGGGGCCGGCCACGCGGGCTGACGCCGAATCGCCTCTTCCAGCATCTCGGCCGACGCCTCATATTGCCGATTCAGCGACAGGTGTCGCCCGACCACGTAGTACGGCACGGCGCTTCCCGGTGAGAGGTCTTCGTACCGCTTGATGGCAGCGCGCAGTGCGTCGTCGTCATACCGCAGCGCTTCGGCGGCGGCGATCAGCGCCTGAGCTGGGCGAAGCTTGGGCAGGCGATGAATCATCGGCTTCAGCAGCTCCATTGCGCCGTCCGGATCGTCCTGAACGAGCCTCGCCTCGGCCAACAGCAGTTGGGCCAAGGGGTGGGTTGGATTGAGTTTGTCCAGCCGGTGGACAACCAGGTCGACCGAATCGAAGTCAAATCGACTCAAGGCGACTTGGCCTAGGGTGAACCACGCATCGGCGCAGCGAGGGTTGAGCGCGAGTGTCTCGTGCAGCGCCTCGATCGCTTCCTTCTCGGCGTCCTTATCGAGCAACAGGCGGGCCTCGGCGAGTTTGGCCGGCCAGTAGAGGCGGTCGAGCTGCTGGTGCGCCCGGCCCAGAAGTGTCATCATCGTTTGGTAGTCACGGCCGGGTTGACCCTGGAGGCGAGCGCGCACCACCAGAGCTCGGACACCTTCGGTCAGCTCGGCCGGGTCGTCCGTGGTCTGGCGCAACAGGCGCTTCACCGGTGCGTCAACGGCCGCTTCGGCGGACTTGTGATCGCCCAATGATTCGTAGGCCTCGGCGAGGATGCGAGCAGCACGGTTGGAGTTGACGCCGTCGAGCAGCGCGATGGCTTGGCGCAGCTCGCCCTGGTGCAGCCTGGCCTCGGCCCGCAGCTCAGCGGCGACGGATTCATCCTGCAAGGCCGGGTCGGCAAAATCCCATGCGTTGAGGGCGACGGCGGCCCGAGCCTGGGGTGAAAGGAGATCGCGCTGGTCCCAGACGCCGTGGAACAGCCGCAGCGCGCTGCGCTCTTGGTCGGTAGCCCAGGGCGCGTCGATGGCGGCTTGGGCTGACTCGTGCAATTGAAGGGCCGCGGGAACCAGTGGCTGGCGGTCTTGCGCTGACGACAGTCCAACGGGCATCAGCACCGTCGCCACCACGAGAAGGCGCTCAAAACAGGGTCGATTGCTCGAGTATCGCCTGGTGAAGCTGGACATGAGCAACTCCTGCCGATGCGTGTCTGCTGGGCACGTTCATGGGGCAGACAAGTCGTTCTTCGGCTGGCCTACGACTGTAGGCTCAGGTTTTTGCGCTCGCTTGGGGGACGATTACCCGGTATATTTGGGTGGAGCCAGGATCGTTCGTCCGATCGGGCTACCTGTACCCGGAGCGACGCTATGAATCCGTCACCCATGCCCCAATCGGTGGAGGCGACCTTCCCCAAACTCCAACCCCTGCTGGAGTACCTTGATTCGCTCGGTCAACGAGCGGATTTGGACACGCTGCGACGGGTGCTGGAGGAGCTTGACCTCACGCGAGACGATCTCGCCGCGGCCTGCGCCTTTGACGACGACGGGTATCGACGGAATATGATCAGGCAGACTAAGTGGTACGAGGCGGTCTGTATCTGCTGGAAGAGCGGTCAGCGGACGCCGATTCACGATCATAAAGGCGCGAGCTGCGCGTTTCGTGTGATCGACGGGATTGCGACGGAGACGAGGTTCGAGCGCTCGCCTTCGGGGCTGGTCTATCCAACGAGCACCGAGCATCAGGAACCAGGGTACGTGTGCGCCTCAAGTGAGGCTGACATCCACCAAGTCGCCAACATCCAGGGCAACGGCGCCGAACTGATCAACTTGCACATCTACTCCCCGCCGCTGCGCAACTTCAACGTGTATAGCCTAGACACGCGGACGGCTGACGACCCCAAGGCCATGCGCCCCAATGATCTGAAGTTCGCGCCGGTCGGCGCGGCCTGCCCTTAGAAACCTTCGGCCGGCGCGTGTCCTACTGCCCCTCCCAGGGGCGGATGTCGATATCCCACTCGCGCTTGTCCGGCTCCTCGATACTCAACATCGCCTCATCGACGCCTTCGTTGCGCTTCAGATTTGTAAGCAGCACCATCTTGCGATTACGGCTGTTGGGATCGTCCGGATCGATCGCATCGGCGGCGACCGCGTTGATACCGATCGGAAGCATCGTCTTGCGGTCGTAGAAAAGTTCGACGCGCTGGAACGTTTCGGCCTCGGGCGTATTCGGCTTCGGGAACAGCACCATTCCTTGTACGTCTCGATCGGTCAGCATCTTGGCAAGGAACGGATCGCTGGGCGCATCGAGCAACTTCACGTCAAAGCGAGCCAGCACTTCGTTTTTGGGTTGCCCGATGGGAAGTGGAAACGGCCCCTCGCCGAGCTTCAGCGGATCGAAGGTCTTGCCGGGGGCGACGATTTGTCGCTTGATGAACTGCTTGCGCTCGTGGTCGATCTCCACGAGCCAGCCGTCGGCGAAGATGTAATGCTTCGCTTCCTTTTCTCGCCGATTGCCGAAGATGAACGTGTCGAAGAGGATCGCGAAACGCTTTGAACCGTCATCAGGGTCAACCTGATAGATCAGCTCGCCGCTACGGATCTGTTTTTCCTCCGTGACCGCATCCCAAATGTCGTAGCGGATATTCGCCTGAAAATCGCGAAGGTCGGCCGAGCTGCGCTCAAGCCGATCCAAAAGATCCTCGACCGGGTCCGGCTCCGCTTCGGGCTGCGGCTGTGTGGTCGGCGGCTCGTGCGGCAATGATGCGCCGATGTTTTGGGAACAACTGACCGCACTTAGGATCAGTTGAACAACAAGGAGCTTCATGCCGAGCAGGATCGTTGCCATACGCTTCCTCGCCGGTAGGGGGCCTCGCTCAAGACACACCGTCAGTTCGTTGCTTCCATTGAATGAATCGGCCTTTAGGCCTGGGGCGCCCTATTTCTTCGCTCCGACGGCGCTGATGAGTTCGTTTACGATCTGGCAGGCCTTGGCGAGCCTTTCATCACCGTCCGCAAGTTGCAGCGCTCGCTGTGCTTTGCCGACCAGTTTCGTCCGCACCGCCTCCGTCTCCGCGTCACTTAGATTGTCGTAGACATCAGCGAGCTTGATCAGTCTCGCCCCCCACGGGCCGTCAGCGAGTTGGGCGTCGTAGGCGGGCTCGCGCTCGGATTCGACCAAGCGCATGTCCTTTGTCATGGCGGCGACAAGGTCAGCGACCTCGGGGCCGAAGCGCTTGAGCAAGTCGTCGTAGTCGGTATCGGTATCTTCGATCACATCGTGCAGCAGTGCGGCAGCTAACACCTTGTCATCAGTGTAGCCGAACTTCAGGGCGACCGTCATCGCCACACGCACACAATGGCTGTAGTACGGCGTTCGGCCGTCCCTGCGCATTTGATGCCGATGCGCGCGGGCGGCGAAGGCGGAGGCTTGCTGCCAAAGAGCGGTGTCGAGCATGGGACCATCGTAGCGAGTTGATTCTTCCCTTACCCTCGCTTTTGCCGACTGATCCAAACATGCGACTCTCTCTTGCTGCCATGATCCGATGTTTGCTATTGGGGGCGGTTGTAAATGTTGGTGTGGCGTGGACGTTGGCAGCAACCGTTCGGACGGAGGGACTGGACGACTGGGAGGGTTTGGGATGGATCGCATGCGAGCCCAGTTCTCCCTACCGGGGGTGGACGACGATGAGCCTGGTAGGTCTTGGCTCAAGCCGAGTTGTTACAGAGGCCTATTCCCGCGACGTTATGGGGACCATTTTTCCGCCGGTTTCTTTACGACCTGACGAGGTAATCCCATTCTGGGCGGCAGCGTTACACAAGCCTCCGCTTAACTTTGCGCCTGCAGAGACAAATCGGAAAGTTCGCGTACACGATGCGCGCGGTTGGCCCAGTCTCGCGCTTTGGTCGAGCTACGACGCTACGTGCGATCCGGCGATCCAGTGGAGGATCCTAGGCGGCGCAAATGGCATCTGGATCGATCGCGCGAATCTGGTAAGCAACAGGGAATCTGATGAACAACGCTTACTTCCCCTTCGTCCCATCTGGTCGGGGTTCATCATCAATACGCTGTTCTATGCGGCGCTCGTGTGGCTCGCCGTTCCTGGGCCACTCTCGCTGCGATGGCTTCTTCGCGCAAGGCGCGGGTTGTGCATGAAATGCGCGTACCCGATCGGTGCAGGTGAGGTTTGCACGGAATGTGGGGCAGCGGTAACGCGGCGCTGATCGGGAAATCCCTTGCGTAACCCCCCGGCGGGTCGAGCCCGCCGGCGAAACGGGTCAATCAGCCGTCGTCAGCAATACGACGGCGTGCACCTCGATCGCGCGGCCTTCGCCGATGGCGTCCACCTGCTCGTGCGTTTTGCCCTTGAGGTTCACCTGTGACGAGTCGCACCTGAGCAGGCGGGCGATATTCGCGATCATCTGCTTCTTGTGTGGGCTGAGCTTGGGCTGTTCGCAGACGACGGTGATATCGAGATTGCCCACGGCATAGCCCGCCTCGCGCATTTTCTGCGCGGCTGCTTCGACGAACACCCGCGAATCCACTGCCTCATTCTGTGGGTCGGTGTCGGGAAAGAGCTGGCCGATGTCCGGCTCACCCAGCGCCCCCAGTATCGCGTCCGTCACCGCGTGGTAGACCGCATCACCATCGGAATGACCCACCGGCCCCTTGGGGTGGTCGAGCGTGACGCCGGCCAGGATAAACGGCCGACCCGGCCCGTCCGGAGCGATCGCGTCCAGCCGATGGAGGTCGTAGCCGTGCCCGATACGGCATGGCCGCTTCGATGAGCCGGTCATGGCCACACTCTACCGCAGGAGCCGTCGGACCACCGGAGCGCGGCGGGGTCCGAGAATATGCACGGCTTGGCGGATTTCGACGGACGCAGGGGCGTACCTGGCCGATATCTGATCCGGCCCGATTGGCGTTCCTCGGAAGTGCGGGTATCGTGAACCGCTCGCCCCCGGGTGGAGTACTTTCTTATTGCAGACGTGAGCAGGAGCGATCAGATGTTGAAGTCAGCCGGAATCTTGGTCCTTGGCGTCATGACGATGCTTGTGTCGGCCGGATGCCATATGCCGCACGGCGGGTGGCTCGCGCACACTGGCGGCTCGCACACCTATTACTCCACGGAGACGCGGCCGACCACTGTCACTCTCGTCGATGTTCGTACCGGCGAAGCGCTGTTTGCGATGGACATCCCCGCCGGGAAGCAGCTCACGATCGACTTCGACGAGGGCGAGGGCGACGACCCGGTGTATCGCCCCGACCTGCTGCGCTACCAGATCTTCGACATCGGCACGAGGATCGGGAAGCTCCGAAGCTCGCTGACGGTTCCTCCGGCCAACGTGCGGCGCATCGACGTGTCCTTCCGCAAGGGCAACGAGCTGCGGCCGGCTCCGTACAACCACGAGCTCCGCGCCGATCAGACGGCGAATCTCCCGGACTGGTGGACACCCGAGGGCGGCCCGCTGCCCGACGAAGACGTCAAGGCCACGATGTACGACGACTAGCGGCCTGAACAGACCTCACGATTCCTCCCCGCCTCGCCGGACACTGGTGGGGCGGTTTTCGTTTTGATCGGCCGACCTAGCAACCAAGAGGCTCAGCGACCGGCTCGCCGGGTCACGCTAGGATGATCGTGAGCGCGGACTAGGACGCGCGCCCGCATCCGGCATCTGAACACCTGAGGTTCCCTATGAGCACGCTACAAAAGCCGACTGTGACCTCCAACGGTGACGCTGTGAATCCCGAGACCGTGACGATCTCCGGCTATGCCGTCGATGAGCGGTACGGCCCGGGCTCGGTGCAAACAACTGATCCCAACCATGCGGGCAGCCCGCACCCACGCATCGGCGAACCGGGGCAGTTCCCCTACACCCGCGGAATCCATAAGAACATGTACCTCGGCCGACTGTGGACCATGCGACAGTTTGCCGGCTTCGGTTCGGCTGACGACACCAACCAGCGCTTCAAGTATTTGCTCGAAAACGCCCGCGGCGCTCAAGCCAACACCGGACTTTCCACCGCGTTCGACCTGCCCACGCTGATGGGGCGCGACAGCGATGATCCACTCTCGGCCGGCGAAGTCGGACGATGCGGCGTGGCCATCGACACCATCGACGACATGCACCGGCTCTATGCGGACATCCCGCTGGAAGAGGTAACCGTCAGTCAGACGATCAACGGCCCGGCGGCGGTGATCTGGGCGATGTATCTCGCCATGGCCAAGCAGCGCAGCTTCGATTGGTCAAAGCTCGGCGGCACGCTCCAGAACGACATCCTCAAAGAGTTTCACAGCCAAAACGAGTTTATCTATCCGCCAGAGGCTTCGGTGAAGCTCGTTGTCGATACGATCGAGTTTCAGACGAACCACGTCCCGCGCTGGAACAGCGTTTCCATCAGCGGGTATCACATTCGTGAAGCCGGCTCGACCGCGACACAGGAACTCGCGTTTACCTTGCGCGACGGGATGGAATACGTCGAAGCGTCGATCGCACGAGGATTAGACGTCGATGCGTTCGCGCCGAGGCTGAGCTTCTTCTTCAACAGCCATAACGAGTTCTTCGAGGAGATATGCAAGCTGCGGGCGGCGCGCCGGATTTGGGCCAACACCATGCGCGATCGCTTCGGCGCGAAGAACGAACGATCGTGGTTGATGCGCACCCATGTGCAGACCGCGGGTTGTTCGCTCACCGAGCAACAGCCGTTGAATAATGTCGTTCGTGTGGCGTATCAAGCGATGGCGGGTGTGTTGGGCGGGTGTCAATCGCTACACACCGATTCGATGGATGAGACGCTGGGACTGCCGACGGAAACGGCCGTGCGCGTAGCGCTGCGAACGCAGCAGATTTTGGCGCACGAAACCGGCGTGCATCGCACGGTCGATCCGCTGGGCGGGTCGTGGTATGTCGAAGCGCTGACCGATCAGATGGAAAAGGACGCCAACGTGATGATTGCCGAGATCGACGACATGGGTGGGGTCGTCGAGGGTATCCACAAGGGGTATTTCCGCCGATCGATCGCTGAGGCAAGTTATCGTTTCGGACAGGAGATGGAAGCGGGCGATCGCATCATCGTCGGCGTGAATGCGTACGAAGAAGGCAACGACGAGCAGCAGGTGCCGATCCTGCAAATTCCGCACGAGGTCGAGACGCAACAGTGCGATCGTTTGTCCCAGTTCAAACGGGATCGTGATGATGACGGCGCGCAGCGCGCGTTGGATGACATTCGCAAGACCGCGCGCGATGACAAGAATGTCATGCCCGCGCTGATCGAAGGTTCGCTCACAAGATGCACCCTGGGCGAGATGGTCCAAGCCCTCGCCGACGTCTACGGCCGCTACACCGGCGGCCCGGAGTGGTGAGAAGAAGGCGCTTGGCATTAGGACCGGAGCGAGTTGGCGCGTGAACGCACTTATTTCAAGCAATCTCGATCAACTGAAGGGGCTTTGCAAAAGACATCGCGTCAAGGCGCTTTATGTCTTTGGTTCGGCGACCCGGGACGACTTCGATCCCGCCGGGAGCGATCTTGATTTTGTAGTTGAGTTCCTGCCGCAACAGCGCCGCGGATTTGCCGACGTGTACTTTCAGCTCGTGGATGATCTAAAAGCACTCTTTGGATGCGACGTCGATCTTCTCGAACGAGAGCCGCTGGAGAAATCAACCAACCACATTCGCCGCGAGAGCATTCTCAGCTCGATGGAGCGGCTGTATGCGGCATGATGATGATGCCTGGCTGCTGGACATGCATCAAGCGGCCATGAAGGCCCGAGCATTCGTGTCCAAGGCCTGTCAAAGCAGGAATTCGTTGAGGACGAGCGCACACAGTATGCAGTGCTGCGATGCCTTGAAATCATCGGCGAGGCGGGACGAAACGTTTCCCAGGAGCGCCAACAGCAGCTTGGCGATCTTCCCTGGTCCGGCGTTCGGGGGTTACGCAACAGAATCGCGCACGAGTATTTCAACATCAATCTTGATATCGTATGGAGCATCGTGTCCGACGAGCTGGCGGATTTGATCCGGATTCTCGGTGCAGTCATACCTCCTCCACCGGGAGAACACATTGAGCGGGACGGGTAACGCAATCAGCCTGCGAATTGCCGGTTGGGGATACGCCTTGGGCGAAATGGTCCAAGCCCTCGCCGACGTCTATGGCCGCTACACCGGCGGGCCGGAGTGGTGAGTGAATAGAGCGAGCCGCCGCTTCCGGGCGGCGGGTTCATGCGTTCACAGTGGGCGCCTTTTGCGCACCTCGCGATCAATCCAAACCTTTCGAGCCCGCGACGGGGATCCCGAAGAAGTCGGGACGGCTCGCGGGCGACTATGCTGTTGCGATTATGAAACTCGCGCTAGTTCAACAGATGGCGACGAATGATCGCCGGGCGAATCGCGAGACGGGGCTTGGGGCGGTGCAACGCGCAGCTTCACAGGGCGCGAACGTCGTCTGCTTTGCGGAACTCGCGTTTGATCCGTTCTATCCGCAGGAACCCGCCACACCCGAAACGCTCGCATTGGCCGAGCCCGTGCCGGGGCCGACCACGGATGCGTTCGCCAAACTCGCAACCGAGCTCGGCGTGGTCATTGTCCTGAACGTCTTTGAGCGTGATGGCGATCACACCTACGACACTTCGCCCGTGATCGACGCTGACGGAACACTGCTCGGCAAAACGCGCATGGTGCATATCACCGACTACGACTGCTTCCACGAACAAGGCTACTACGCCCCCGGAAATACCGGTGCGCCGGTATACGACACCGCCTACGGCCGAATCGGTGTCGCGATCTGCTACGACCGCCATTATCCCGAGTACATGCGCGCGTTGGCGCTCAACGGCGCGCAGCTGGTCGTCGTGCCGCAGGCGGGTGCCGTCGGCGAATGGCCGGATGGACTTTTCGAAGCTGAGCTGCGCGTCGCGTCGTTCCAAAACGGCTACTACTCCGCTCTGTGCAATCGTGTCGGGCCCGAGCCGAAGGTGACGTTCGCCGGGCGATCGTTTGTGTGCGATCCCGCGGGAAACGTCATCGCTCAGGCCGGAGAAGGCGCCGACGAGATTCTTCTGTGTGAAATTGATCTAACGAAAGTCGAATCTTCACACGCAGCGAAGCTGTTTTTGCGCGATCGACGGCCCGAACTGTACGGCAATTGGCTGAGCTGACCTGGAGATCGCACCGCTCATCTATGCTGAACGCATGAGCAAGACCGATACGAGGTATCGCCAGTCGCCGGTCACTTTGTAGACTTCGTGCAGCGTGAATCCCTGCCCAGCCACGCCGGTCCAGCGATTCGATCGGCTGACACGGCTTGAGTTAGGATGAGCAGCATGAAGGCCTGCCTGCTGCATCATCCCGGGCCGGTGTGTGATCGGCCGTTGGAATACACGGATGTCGAGACGCCGCAGCCGGGCCCGCACGAGTTGCTCATCAAAGTCCGAGCGTGCGGTGTGTGCCGAACTGATCTGCACGTGGCGGAGGGTGAGCTGCGCGTGCGCAAATCGCCGATCATCCCCGGCCATCAGATCGTGGGCGAAGTTGTCGAGCTTGGTGAAGCCGCGCGCAAACCCGAGGTAGGCGCGCGTGTCGGCGTGGCATGGCTGCACCGCACCTGTGGCGAATGTGCCTATTGCTCAACCAGCCGGGAGAATCTCTGCGACAAAGCCGAGTTCACCGGCTGGACGCGCGACGGCGGATTTGCTGAATACGTCGTCGCCCCGGCTGACTTCGTGTACGAACTTCCCGAGACGTTTGACGATCAGCAGGTTGCGCCGCTGCTGTGCGCGGGGATCATCGGCTACCGCTGTTTGCATCGATGTGAGATTCGAGATTGGCGCGGCGCGAAGCTGGGGATTTACGGCTTCGGCGCGGCGGGTCACATCGCGATCCAGATCGCCAAAGCGCGTGGAGCGGATGTCTATGTCTGTACGCGCGATACGCAACGGCATCAAAGCCTGGCTGAGGAACTTGGGGCAACGTGGGTGGGCACAACCACCGAACCGCCGCCGGCTGCGCTTGACGCCGCGATCGTTTTCGCCCCGGCTGGGGAAATCGTGCCGGCAGCGTTGCAGGCCCTGGACAAAGGTGGAACGCTCGTGCTCGGCGGTATCCACATGAGCCCGATCCCGCAGCTTCAGTACAAGGACCTCTACTGGGAGCGCGTGATCCGAACCGTGGCCAACAACACCCGCGAAGATGGGCGGGCGTTTCTCCAGGAAGCGGCCCGCGTGGGTGTGCAGACGCATGTGCAGATGTTTGGGCTGCACGAGGCGAACGACGCGCTGATCGCGCTGAAGCACGATGCGATCAAAGGAGCGGCGGTGCTGGTGGTGGACCGGTGAAAATGTCGTTGGATAATGGGTTCCACTGACAGCGCAGGGAAGCGGAGTCATCGGTGTTTCTTGGTGCAGGGAAGAGCACGCACGACTC
>JADFGE010000008.1 GCA_022567855.1 Planctomycetota bacterium
GCCGAATCGGGACCGGCGATCATGGTCGTGCATCGGTCAGTTCTCCAGTCGTCTGAGACGCTCCAGATGCATCCGAATCGAGTCATGGATCCGGTGGATGCGATCCTCGCGCGACCGCGTCGGCCGGGGCATCCACGCTGGGCCGAAGCGGGCGGAGCGCTGCGAATGGCCCGGCGTCTTCAGTTGAATCGTGGCCGCAACATGCCCAGTCCTGGTGAACGAGCGCCGGTGGGGTTTATCACCATCGGGCCGACCGACGTCGCCTTGTCACATCTGGTGTACGTTCTGCGCCTGCACGGGCGGATCCCCGTGTTGCAGCTCGGCCTGGTCAATCCGCTGGATGCCTCGGCCGTCCGAAGAATTCTGGACCGATGCGAGCAGGTGGTGGTGCTCGAGCCCCGGCCGGGCTCGGTTGAGCCGAGCGTACTGGGAATCGCCGAAACCATGCGCGTCAGCGGGGAGCGTCCGGCCGCAGTCCTCGGGCAGGCGCTGGGGGGCGATGCCGACGGTCACGTCTTTCGGCTTGGCCTCGATGAGGCTGTCCATCCTTCGCGGTTAGCGAGAAAGATCGTGCATCTGTTGCACACGGTTCGGCCCGGCTTGCAACTCGCCTCGGCGCTCGTGCCCGATCCACCGGAACTCCCGGCCCATCCACCGGCGCGTGGGAGTGAGAGCGGGGCCGCGGAAGCGTTGGCCGCGATCCGCCGCATGCTCGTTGATGTGGATCAATGGTTGCACGATCGTACACCGCTGGACGGTGGCCTAAGTGAACCTACGGCCTTGGCGATCGACGGGGTCGAGCCGGGTCCGTCGCGGCGGACCGGTGGACCGATCCTTCGCGTAGAAACGTGGGACGCTGAACACTTCCGCAGCCAGGGCCTCTCCGCACTGCAACAGATCGCCGGCGACGACCAACCATCGCTCATCGTGATCTGCTCGGTCGGTTGCCCCGATGTTCGGGACGTGGCACGACTGGCGGCAGGGGCGATTCCCAGTGAACACGCCGACCGTGTGGGGGTCGAGTCCGCCGATTTCAACAATCGACTCGAGTTCCGCGAAGTGCTGCGCAAGGCCGTGATGAATACCCGGTCCACGGTGATCGTCGCCAACGACGGTCCGCCGGCACACTTCGACGTGGCGGCAATCGAGCACTCATTCACCGAGACGGATCATCTCGGTTACGAACGGGTACAGCGAGCGATCCGGTCCGCGGACGATGCGTGCTCGATTCGCGTCAAGACGGATTCGCACGACATTGAGGGGACGACGGACGATCCAGCTCCTCGGTTGGACAGCGGGTTCACCGTCAGCCAACGCGCTCGGCGCGTCGGCCGAGCGTGGCAGCTTCGTATTCGCCCGCTCTCGGAGCAGGTCGAAGTCGTCCGGAGCCAACCGCCGGTCCATCGGCGGGGAGAGTCGTCCGGCTCGAACCTCCCGTTGCCAACACCGGTGCACGGGCAGCAATCGCAATGGCGTGTCCACTTGGCGGGCTTCCGCGGCCCAGCGCCGGGTCTGGCCGCGCTTGCGCTGGCCGAGGCGGCGCGGGTCATGGGATATCACGTTCGTGGTATTGACGACGCCACGCCCATCGGCCGAGGACGGCGGGCCTGGAGCCAATTGTTGTTCAGTCGTGCCCGTCGCGATGGAACCCTGCCGCCGATCGCAACCACCATTCCCTACGCCGAGGCGGATCTTTTGGTCGGCCTGGACGCTCAGGAATCATTGCGCGCCCTGACCGGAGATGGTCGGCTGCGAGCGGCATCGGCGCATCAAACATTCGCGGTACTGAACACGGGCGCCTTCAGCGATGAGCCGCGTCCGAGCGCCCCGGCGGGGTCGGCGGAGGACATCCGCGCCGCTCTGACGATCATGACTCGGCCGGATCATCAGGTCTTCGAGGATGTCGCGGGAGCGTGTCGGCGCGTCTTTCACACCGATCGCGTGACCGATCTGGCCTTGATCGGCGTCGCGTTCCAGCTCGGGTTCGTGCCAACGTCTTTGCCCGCCATGGAGACCGGCTTGAAGCACGTACAGCACCTCGGCTTCGGTCGGTCGTTGGAGGCGTTTCATTTCGGCCGTCAGCTCGCTGTGGACCGAAAGCTCTTCACGCAACCGCAACCGGCCAAGGACGAGCGGCTGGACCGAGTCGTTCGGCGCACACTGTGTGGCGTCCGCGGGCAGCGGTGGGGCGGGCGAGGCCGTACCGCGCAACTGGCGCATCTTTTGTACAGCACTTTGGCTCAACTCCCCGGACTGGCCGAGACGGGAACCGGCCGGCAGGCGCGGCGTGATTTCGTCACCGCGGCCGCTCGCTGCCTTGCGTGGGGGGGCATCAGCTATGCCCAGCGATATGCCGAACTCGTCACCGCGCTCTACCGGGCTGACCGCGGCGACACCGGGCGGGCGATCACCCGAAATGCGATCGTCCCCCTCGCCGAGGCCATGCTTGTTCGAGACCCGATCTACGTGGCGACGACGCTCACTAGCGCCGAACTGCGCCGGCACACACGACAGCGGCTCAACGTACGGCTTGCCCGCGACGATCGAGTCCAGCGGCGATATCTCACTCGGATCGAACTCCTGGCATTGGGCAGACGATTCCGATTCGACGTCGTCACCAGTGATTGGCTCATGGTGCTTCTGGCCCTGGGCCGGCACTTCATTCCCAAGGGCTGGCGCGGCTCCAACCTGGAACGACAGCGACGGAGCTATGTGATCGATCTCATCGAACGAGCCGCGCGCGGAGCGGCCCGCGACTATCAGTTGTGGGCCAGGACGCTCAAGAGGCTGCACGATCAGGCGCTCGACGATCGCCTGCGCGGGATGGCGCTCTCTGAGTTGTGCATGTTCGTAGAGCCCGGAACTCAGCCGGTCGCCGATTCACCCGCGCTCGCCTCCCACACGTCGCCGCGACTCGATCCTCGTTAGCGGCTGTGCCCGATGGTGACCTGGATCGTGCGATGGGAGATGTCCTGCTCCGTCAGCCATGTATCGAGGGCCACAGCGTCGTCGCGAACAATCGTTCTGCCCGTCGGATCGACGCCTTGGGCAAGCATGAACTCCTTGAGCGTGCCCGGCAATCCGAACTCAACGCTTTCGTGGAACACGTCGCGCTGCTCCACTTCGCCGCCGAAGCTGTCAATCAACGTACGGACGACCTTCCGGACCAAGTCCTCCGGGGCGCTGGCGCCGGCGGTGATCAAGACCGTCTCGACGCCATCGAACCATGCTTCATCGAGTTCAGAGGCGTCGTCGATCAGATGAGCCGACGTTCCGGTCGCCTGGGCAATCTCCGTCAGGCGGACCGAGTTCGAGCTGTTCTTGCTGCCGATGACAAGCACAAGATCACATTCCGGCGCGATCACGTGCACCGCCTTTTGACGATTGGTCGTGGCGTAACAAATGTCGTCGCTCGGCGGGTCCTTGATCTGGGGGTACGCCGCTCGCAACGCCGTGATAATCACGGACGCCTCATCCATGCTGAGCGTTGTCTGCGTCAGATACACCAGCTTCTGAGGGTCTTTTATATCAATCGACGCCACCTGCGCCGGCGACGTTACGACTTGGATCGCGTCAGGCGCTTCGCCGCGGGTGCCGATGATCTCCTGGTGATCGGCGTGGCCGATCAACACGATCTGATACCCCTTTTTCGCATAGCGAATCGCCTCCATGTGTACTTTCGTCACCAGCGGGCAGGTCGCATCGATCGTCGTCAGGTCTCGCTCGCTGGCCTGGCGCCGAAGGGCCGGGCTCACGCCGTGGGCGCTGAAGACCACCACCGCCCCGCGGGGCACCTCGTCGATGGCATCGACAAATCTCACGCCTCGATGTCGGAAGCGATCGACCACGTGCCGGTTATGGACAATCTCGTGTAAAACGTAAATGGGCTTGTCCGCATAGATCTCCAGAAGCTGATCAAGCACGTCAATCGCCATGTATACGCCGGCACAGAAGCCGCGAGGATTGGCCAAAAGGAGTTTCATACCGCGTCACCTCACCGATCGGGCCTGATGATAGCCGCCGAAGAACCTGCCGACCGCTCTAGCCCCAACCACGCCATGCCGATACATTGCTCCCTTTGCCTCGGCCGGGTGATGCCGCCATGACCGCCAACCCTATTGAACAACTCGAAGTCTACGGCCCGCAACGGTGCGAGATGCTGAGTGTGGATGAGGCTCGGCGATGGTGCCGGCGCCTTGCCCGGCAGCATTACGAGAACTTCAGCGTTCTCACCACACTCGTCCCCAAGGGGCTTCGCGAGGACTTCGCCGTCGTCTACGCCTTTTGTCGGTGGGCCGATGACCTCGGCGACGAGATCCAAAGCCACGACCGGTCCCTCGAATTGCTGGACTGGTGGCGACAGGAGTTGAACCAGTGCTTCGCCGGCGAGCCGCGCCACCCCGTTTTTGTCGCGCTAGGGCCGACCATCCGGCTCCACGATCTGCCGCAGCAGCCCTTCGACGACCTGATTCGAGCGTTCGAGCAGGATCAGACGGTGACCGGGTACGACACGTGGGATCAGCTGCTGGACTATTGCAAGCTCAGCGCCAATCCGGTGGGGCGACTCGTGCTGATGCTCTTGGGTGAGCCGCGCACCGAGAACTTCTGGCAACTCAGCGACGCAATCTGCACTGCGCTGCAACTGACCAATCATTGGCAGGACGTTCGCCGAGACATCCTCAAGCGCGATTGCATCTATATTCCGCGGGAGCTGATCAGGATCGACGATTTCGAGCAACGCCTTCGGCAAACCGCCCAGCAGGGATACGCCGGCGATCAAACTTTCCTCGGCGAGTCCCGTGATTTGATACGCACCTGCGTCGAGCGGACCTGGCCATTGTTTGAAAAAGGCGATCAACTGCTGGGGAAGCTCCAGGATTCCTCACGACCGGTCGTCGGGCTCCTGGCCTCGGGCGGGCAGCGGGTGTTGCGTCTTATCGAGCTCTGGAACTACGAGACGGTGCTGCATCGCCCCAAACTTGCCAAAGCTTCCAAGATCGCGCTTATGATGACAGCTTGGCTGAAGTCCCGATTCCACAAGCGAGGCCCAGGCAAGGCGTGAGCGCCAATCAAACAATGCCGGTATCCGACGCGCTGCGGCACTGCGGCCTGGTCACGCGCCGCTGCGCTCGCAATTTCTACTATGGCCTGAAGCTCACGCCCGAGCCGCAACGATCCGCGCTGTTTACGTTGTACGCGTGGATGAGGCGGGCCGACGATCTTGTTGACGACGCCGAATCCACATCAACGCAACGTCTTGAGAGAATCGAGGACTTCCGCGCGGCAACCGAGCGCGCACTGACCGGGACCGGCGATGACGACGATCCGTTGTGGATCGCCTTGGCCGATGTCGCCCTTCGTTTCGACCTTCAGCGCGACGCGCTGTATTTGATGCTGGATGGACAGATCGACGACCTCGCGGGCCGACACTATGAGACATTCGAGCAGGTTCATGAATACTGCTACCGGGTGGCGTCCTCCGTGGGGCTCTTGTGCATCAACATCTGGGGTTTTGACGATCCGAACGCGCCGGCCCATGCCGTCGATCGCGGCATCGCCTTCCAACTCACCAACATGCTGCGCGACTACCGAGAGGATTACGACGCAGGACGCATCTATCTTCCGGCAGAAGATTTCGCCCAACACGGCCTCGCACCCAAAGAACTCCGTGATTGGTCCGATCCGCCGCGCTGCGCGCACTTCGTCCGCGCTCAAGCGGCCCGCGCCCGTTCGTTTTATGATCGATCGGCCCCGCTGGATCAGATGATCACGCCCTCGTGCCGGCCCGCTCTTTGGGCGATGACGACCATCTACGGTTCACTCTTAAAAAAGATCGAGGATGAACCGTCGCAGATCATCACGAGGAGGCGAGTGCGCCTGGGCGCGTGGCGAAAGGGATTGATCGCAATGCGCGCCAAGTGGTTCGGCCACCCGACTGGAAACGGCTCGCTTTGAGACGACGCATCGCGATCGTCGGCGGGGGCCTGGCGGGGATCGCCGCGGCCCTGAAGCTTGCCGAGGCGGATTGCCAGCCGATCATCATCGAAAGCCGAAGGACTCTGGGTGGACGAGCGACCAGCTTCGTCGATCCACGAAGCGGTGAGGTCATCGACAACTGCCAGCACGTGCTGATGGGGTGCTGCACCAACCTGATCGACCTGTACGACCGTCTTGGGGTGCTCGATAAGATCGACTGGCACCGTAAGCTGTATTGGACGCACAGCCACGGTGAGATCGACTGCGTAAAGGCGAGCCGGTTGCCCGCCCCGTTTCATTTAGCGCCGTCGTTCGCTCGAATGGGACTCCTCCAAAAGAACGAACGCAAGCAGATACGCCGTGCGATGTGGCGCATGATTCGCCTCGGCGCCAAGGGTAGGCTCTCGTGGGCTGGTCGGACCTTCAGCGAGTTCCTCGCGGAAGCCAATCAAGCTGAATCGACGATCCGAACGTTCTGGAACACGGTCATCACCAGCGCGTGCAATCTCGATGTTTCTCGGGTCAGTGCGGCACACGCGATCCAGGTCTTCCAGGACGGGTTCCTTGCCAATCGTTGGTCCTACACGATGGGTCTGGCCACCGTACCGCTCGTCGAGATGTATCAATCGGTTGGCGTGGCGTTGAAAGAAGCCGGCGGCGAGATTCACCTGGGGCGCCCGGCCCGTGCCATCGCCTACGACGGGCGGCGCGTCACGGGTGTGGTGACAGGCGATGGCGTCATCGAAGCCGCCGCGGTCATATCAGCCGTTCCCTTTGATCGTCTTGACAAGCTCATCTCCGACACGATGCGAGCCGCCGACGCGCGCTTAGACGCGCTGGACCGGTTCGAGTTCAGTCCGATCCTCGGCGTGCACTTGTGGTTCGACCAGCCGATCATGGAGCTGCCGCATCTGATCCTGCCCGGGGGCGGCGTCCAATGGCTGTTCAATAAGGGAATCGACGAGCAAGGTCGACAATACATACACGCTGTCATCAGCGCCGCCGACGAATGGATGAAACTTGACGAAGACGAGATCATCGATCGCGTCGTCCGGGACATTCACGACGCGGCGCCGAAGTCGATCGGGCTGAAACCGATCCAGGCGCGCAGCATCAAGGAGAAGCGAGCGACCTTCGCCGCCACGCCGCAGGCCGAGCAGTGGAGACCCAGTGCAAGTGCGGGGTACGTCGGCGTGGGCGGGGGCGGTATCGAGAACCTCTTCCTCGCTGGAGATTGGTGCGATACGGGTTGGCCCGCCACGATGGAAGGCGCCGTGCGCAGCGGATATGCGGCGGCGGCAGCGATTACCGGCGGCGACGGACTTATCGAAGACGTGCCACCCGGACTCTTCGCCCGGTGGTTGGGGCTGCGGTAGGAAACTGCCGCGACCAAAAACTGGATTCATAGCTGCGGATACATATCCGCAGGTCGTCGACACCTATAAGGCGGTATCGCTATGCGGCTGCTCAAGCGACAGCGCGAACCAAATCGGCCTCGCCGCTACCCTTGTCGCGCGCAATCACTTGCAGCGCATCGTACGCTGCATACTTGTACAGCTCGCTCAGTGACGGGTAGTTGAAGCAAGCGTCGATGAAATACTCGATCCCGACGCCTTGGATCAGAACGCATTGCGCCAAATGAATGAGCTCGGTGGCTGATTCTCCAATGATCGTGGCCCCGAGCAATGCGTGCGTTTCGCGATCGAACACGCACTTTACGAGCCCTTGCTGGTCGCCGAGCATTCTTCCGCGAGCGTTGTTGCGGTAGGCGGCGCGCCCAACGACGATGCTTCGGCCGGCCTCGTGGGCCTCGGACTCGGTCAGTCCGACCATTGAGACCGCGGGAATCGTGTAGAGGCCGATGGGCATCGTCTTGGCCAGCTTCTTCTTGAAATTGATGCCAAACATGTGACACGCCGCCACGCGTCCCTGCTCCATCGACGTGGAGGCGAGGGCGGGAAATCCGATGACGTCCCCGGCGGCGTAGATGCTGGGCACGCTCGTCTGATAGGTCTCGTTGACGAGCACCAGCCCGCGCTTCCCCATCTCCACGCCCACGGCTTCGAGCCCGAGGTTCTGGGTGTTGCTCGATCGACCAGCCGCCCAAAGCAGGACGTCCGCGGCAAGCTCATCTCCATCGGCGCATTGAACCTTAACGCCATCATCGCTCGGCTCGACCGTGTTCACCGCGTCGCCGAGTCGGATGTCGATGTCTTCCTGGCGCATCGCTTTGAGCAACAGGTCACGACATTCCACATCGACAAAGGGCAGAATCTCCGGGCGCGGCTCGACCAGCGTCACCTTCACACCGATCTCGCCGAACATGCACGCGTACTCGCAGCCGATGACGCCGCCGCCCACCACGATCATCGAGCTCGGCATGTGGTCCAGTTCGAGCACGCCGTCGGCGTCCACCACGCGCGGATGATCAAAGGGAACGTGATCCGGTTGAACCGGTGATGATCCGGTCGCGAGAAGGATGAACTTGGCCGAGATTCGGGTTCGCTCGCCTGATTCCGATTCGATCTCGATCGTGTTTGGATCAACGATTCGTCCGAACCCGCGGAAGACGGCGATATTGTGCCGATCGATCGACGCTTCGATGCGATCGTGCTCTTCCATTTGCGCCAGATGTTGCCTGGCCATGAACTTGGTCATGGACGACTTGGTGTCAACGGTGTAGTCCATGCCCGGCAACGGTCGTCGCCGAAAGGCCGAGCACAACAGCGCCGTCTCGCGCAACACTTTGGAGGGAAGCGTCCCGGTGTTGACCATCGCCCCGCCTGGCCGCGGCTGGCGCTCGACGATCGCGACACGGTGACCGAAGTAGCTGGCTTGCGTCGCGGCCTTTTCCCCGGCCGGGCCGCAGCCTAAACAGATGAGATCGAACTGCTCCACGAGCCGCTTATCGGCGGATTCGTCCCCTTGATCAAGTCACCGCTCGCCCCCAGCCCCCGGTTTCAGGGAGAAGCCTCACCGGTGAGGATCGTCAATCAGGTGCAAACCTGTGGGATCTCGCGCAGGGGGCTGTTATAGTCGGCCAACGAAGCGGCAACCCCACGGCCTCCCACATCGAAGCATGCGGGATTATGGGAATCTTCCAGGTCCCGGCGTCGTTGCTCAGTTCGGAGTTCGGAGAACATGCACATGTGTATAGGCAAGACAATTGTGGTCGCCATCGCCGGCCTTTACTTAGCAATCAACCTCACCGCCCACGCCCAGATCGTTGCCGACGGCGGGTTCGAGATGGGGTCGCCCAACCCCGTCTGGGATGAGTTCTCGACGAACTTCGGCTCACCCATCTGTTCCGCGGGAACATGCACTGATTTCTTCGGAGACGCCTTCGAGGGCGATTGGTGGGCGTGGTTTGGCGGCGCCACCATGCTGGAGATCGGGTATCTACGACAAGAGGTCACGATTCCAAGCGGGACCGCCATGCTGACGTTTTGGCTGGACATCACCTCCGACAGTGGAAACGGCGTCGACTTCCTCACAGTGTCATTGGACCGTGTCGTTCTCTTCACCGTCTTGGAGTCGGAGGTGGGCGAGTACCACCCTGGACCGAGGTCACGATCGACATCAGCCCGTTCGCGGACGGCCAAAGTCATCTGCTAAGTATCGACAGCACCGTTACTGGGCCGATGCGGAGCAACTTCTTCGTCGATGCCGTCGGAATCACCGTCGAGAACGCCTGCCCCTGGGACCTCGATGACAGCGGCGACGTTGGCGTTAAGGATCTGCTCATCTTGCTGGGCGCCTGGGGGGTGTGCCCGAAGAAGGGAGATTGTCCCGCCGACTTCGACGGCAGCAGCGACGTTGGCGTGAAGGATCTACTCAGCTTGCTCGGCAACTGGGGTCCGTGTCCGTGAGGAATATGGCTCGTCAATCCCAAAGGTCATCAAAAGGACAGACACTGGTGTCCTCACTACGGTTATGATCGCCGTATCTTGGGTGCAGGCGTGACAGAAGGCAGAACCTGCGATGACGCCTGCTGAAACCTGAATCTCGTGCAAGTCACTGTGCACAAAGGGGAGAGAAGGAGGTTCTAACGATGACAAAGAATGTTCTTCCAATCACAGCCGGCGTATTTGGATCGCTTGCACTTGCGATTTCGGCATCGGCGGACTTCACTGGCTGGCAACTGGAGTTGAAGGGGACCTATGACACGTATGGGGCGTTCGGCGGGCCCAACGTGGGCTTGGTTGACGTGTGGAACTTGTACGCGCTTTTTAACGATCCAAACGACGTCTTGACCGGAATTTTTGTCCTCGCTGACAGCCCTAACTTTGGCGAGATGATCCACAGCAGTGACCTCAAGACGCCATTCGATGGCTTGGGCGGTGGATTCTGGAACTGGGCCTCCGGCGCGAACACACCGCTGTCCAACGGTCCTACGTATAACCTTGATCCTGCCGCTGCTGATGCCGATACCTACCTCACCATCGGTCTCAAATCCGGTACCTTCGACGTCGATTGGGCGTTTTTCGCACCGGGCAGTGCAGATATCCTCCAAAACAGCGGAATCCTCAACGGAAGCGGTGTCATAAATGAGCTCTTTGCCTACTCCGCGACGCCGGATGACGCGCAGACATATCCGGTGGATGGACGGGTATTAGTCCTTCAGGTTGCTGTGCGCAGCGGCGAACACGCCAGCGGCGTGTGGAACATCTCGTGGGGTAACATTGGCGCTGGCGGCGGCGGGCTAGCTCGTCTCGAATGGACGACCGTGCCGGCGCCCGGCGCAATGGCCCTGCTGGGTCTGGCCGGTCTTGCCGGCACCCGACGCCGACGCCGCGGCTAAGGGTGTGAACCTTCCGTCGTTTGCAAGGGCGAGGGCGGAAGCAAGTCTTGGGAACCAACGCCCCTGCCGGTCTCTCCCGGCAGCGGTGAGCGTGTGCCTAGTGATACGAATCCCAAATGATTCTCCTGCGTTTCGCGGGCGCCATGCTTCATTCCCGACGCGTCGGGATGAAGCATGCTTTGCCCTAACGGGTCAAAGCATGGCACCCGCCCGCGGATCAATTGCGATTCGTATGACCCAGGTCTCTGTTCAATCCACGTCCATATCCAGCGACTTGACGAGGAACGCCCACAGATCCGCCGCCTCCTCGATGCGCTTGGTGGTGGGCTTGCCGCCGCCGTGACCCGCGCGCGTTTCGATGCGAATCAGCACCGGCGCATCACCCGCCTGGGCATATTGCAATGCAGCAGCGAACTTGAAACTATGACCCGGCACGACTCGATCGTCAAAGTCCGCGGTGGTAATCAATGTCGGCGGATAGACCGTGCTCGGCGTGAGATTGTGATAGGGCGAATACGCGCGCAGGGCCTTGAACTGCTCCGGATCGTCGGAAGAGCCGTAGTCGTCAACCCACGCCCAGCCGATGGTGAACTTGTCGAAGCGCAGCATGTCCATGACGCCGACGGCCGGCAAACACGCGCCGAACAGCTCCGGTCGCTGCGTCATGCAGGCGCCGACGAGCAGCCCGCCGTTGCTTCCACCTTGAATCGCCAATTTGTCTCGGCTGGTGTAATCGTTGTCGATGAGCCACTCGGCGGCGGCGATGAAGTCGTCAAAGACGTTTTGTTTGTTGAGCTTAGCGCCCGCTTGGTGCCATTCTTCGCCGTACTCGCCGCCGCCGCGCAGGTTGGCGACCGCATAGACACCACCCATCTCCATCCACGCCAGACGAGTGATCGAGAAACGCGGCGTGATGGGGATATTGAACCCGCCGTAGGCATACAGCAGCGTCGGATTTGATCCGTCGAGTGTGATGCCCTTCTTGTGCGTGATGAACATCGGCACCCGCGTGCCGTCTTTGCTGAAGTAGAACACCTGCTTCGTGACGTAGGCGCTGGGATCCATGTCAACCTGCGCGCGGTTCAGCAGCGTACTCTCACCGGTCAGCAGGTCGTAGTGATAGATACTCGGCGGCGTCGCAAAGCTCGAAAACGAATAGAACGTCTCAGTGTCGCTACGCTTGCCGCCGAAGCCGCCCGCCGATCCGATCCCCGGCAATTGCACGTCCCGAAGGTGTTCGCCGTTCATGTCGAAAACGCGAACGGCCGTCTTGGCGTCGTGCAGGTACGAGGCGACGAACAGGTTGCCCACCAGCGACACCGCCCTGAGCGTGTCATCGGATTCGCCAATGATCTCGCGCCAGTTCGCTGGCTCCGGTGTACGGATGTCGATCGCTATCACGCGCCGGCGCGAAGCGTCCATATCCGTCCGGAAGTAGAACACCGGACCTTCGTTGCCGAGGAACGTGTACTCGGATTCGAAGGTGTCGATCAAATCGATCAGCATCCCGTAGGGCTCGTTGAGGTCCTTGTACATCACGCGGTACTTGTCGCCCGTGCCCTTCCAGATCGTGATGACGAGGTAGCGCCCATCTTCAGTGACCTGTGGCCCAAAACCCCACTTCGGCTCGTCCGGGCGTTGATAGACCAGCACGTCATCAGACTGCGGTGTCCCGACGCGGTGGTAGTACAGCTTCTGAAGTTCGTTGATATCGTGAAACGCTGCGCCTTCTCTGGGCTCGTCGTATCGGCTATAGAAGAACCCGCGACCGTCGTTGGTCCAGGCGGGTGAGGCGAACTTGATCCATTTCAGCTCGTCGGAAAGATCTTCGCCCGACGCGATGTGTCGTACATGCCACGTACGCCAATCAGATCCGCCTTCGGAAATGGCGTAGGCGACGTACTTCCCATCATCGCTAAACGCCATCCCCCCCAGGGCAACGGTCCCGTCCTCCGACCACGTATTGGGGTCGAACAGGACCGCCGGATCGTCGTCGAGCGTCTCCATCATGTACACGACGGATTGATTCTGCAGGCCGTCGTTCTTCGTAAAGTAGTACCGTCCACCGGCCTTGAACGGCGCGGAGTACCGCTCGTAGTTCCACAACTCCGTCAAGCGCTGCTTGATGGCCTCGCGCTGCGGGATACTTTCGAGATATCCAAAGGTCACCTTGTTCTGCGCTTCAACCCACTCGGCGACCGCCGCCGACTCGCGCGCATCATCTTCGAGCCAGCGATACGGATCGTGCACCTGCTCGCCGTGGTAGTTGTCATAATGATCGACGCGCTTCGTGGCCGGATAGGTCGTCTGTTGACCTAGAAGTGTGCCCGCCGTTACAAAGACGGCGACTAGCGCAACGGTCAGATGCTGAAATTTCGTACGCATGGGTGACCTCCCAACTTTCTTGCAAACCAATACCCAGGAGCGATCCGGATGCAGTGACCGCACGAGGGCCATGCACCGGTCCAGCAATGATACTGGCTGTTTTGATGGGTGTTGGGGCAACCGGCCAACTCGACCCCGGGTTTTCAGCCGACGACGTCCGGCAGCTCGTCCAAGCCTTCCGTGAGGTCGCGAGGCCCATCTTCGGTGATCAGGACATCCGCTTCGTAATGAACGGCCAGGGAGCCGTCGGCGGTGCGGATGGGCCATTGCTGGTCACCAGAGGCAGTTTCACCTGTGCCGACGGCGACCATCGGCTCCACCGCCAGCAGCATCCCCGGCTTGAACGTCAACCAGGCGTCGGGCCATTCGCGCGGCTGTGTCGGCACCACGTTCGACAGAAACGGCGGCCCGTGCAGTTTGCGCCCGTACCCGTGACCGCCGAGACCACGAACCAGATGAAAACCGCATTCGCCTTCGACATAGGTTTGTACCGCCGTGGCCCAGTCGATCAACGGGCGATCCATCTGCATCGTCGCGATCCCCCGGCGCAGCGATTCGCGCCCGCAGGCCATCAGGCGTTGGGCGTCTTCTGAAACCTCCTCGATCGCGTAGGTCCACGCCGCGTCGCCGATCCAACCATGGTGAGTTACGCCGATGTCGATCTTCAGGACGTCGCCCGGTTTGATCGGCTCAGCCGTCATGTGGTGCGTGCCGTGAACGATGCACTCGTTGAGCGACAGGCACGCGTGGCTGGGGAACGGCGGATAGCCGCGCATTCGATAGCGCAAGAACGCGCTGCGGCAGTCCAGCGACGACAACGTTTCAGCCGCAAAGCGATCGATCTCGGCCAGCGTCAAGCCCGCGCGCAGGAACTCCGCGAGCCGCTGATGCGTTTGCACGACGCATTGTGCCGCTGCGTATGCCCCGTCGATATCCTGTTGAGCCGTCGCGATCATGATCAAATCGTAGAGACTATCGACTATTCGTCAAACGGTCCTTGTATCAATACGCCTATCGACGATGCATGATTTGCCCGTTGATGATCGTCAGCCATGGGCCTGGTGAAGCGAATTCGTAGCCAAGCTCGCGTTCGTCAGTCCCATCGAGCAGTTGCAGATCCGCTCGCTTGTTCACTTCGATCGAACCAACTTCCGACGCAAGGTTCAAGACACACGCAGCGTTGATCGTCGAGCAGGCGATCGCCTCGGCCGGTGTGAGTCCCATTTTGCGGCAGGCCAAGGCGATCACGAACGGCATCGACGGCGTGGGGGCGGAGCCCGGGTTGTAGTTGGTCGCAATCGCCAGCGCTCCGCCGGCATCGACGAACGCCCGGGCCGGGGCGTAGCAATCATCCAGATGAAATCCGGACGCCGGCAGCGCCACCCCCATCGTCTCGCTTTGTGCGAGATAGTTCAGATCGTCTGGTGTCGTCGCTTCGAGATGATCGACGCTGACCGCGTTCATATCGACAGCCAGGCGAGTCATGCCCAGGCTGTTGAATTGATCGGCGTGAACGCGAAGCGGCAAGCCGAGGAGATGCGCTTTTTCAAAGAGTCGTTTGGTATCGTCGAGCGACCACGCGCCTTGTTCGCAGTATGCGTCGCAGACAATGCCGGGGAACTCCTCAACCACCGCCGGCAGCGTCTCATCGATCGTCTGCTCGATGAACTTCGGGTTGTCCGGATCAATCGCGTGCGCGCCGAGAAACGTAGGAACGATCGTCATCGCGCTGCCGCTTGCGGCTTCGCGCACGGCGCGCAACATTTTCAATTCATCTCTAGTTGTCAACCCATACCCGGATTTGACTTCAACCGTGGCTGTTCCCAACGCCGCCATTCGTTCCAAACGCCGCCCCAGGTTCTCGGTGAGTTCTTGCTGCGAAGCACCGCGTACCGCACGCACCGTAGACATGATCCCGCCCCCGGAATTGAGAATTTCAAGATACGAGCGCCCGGCGAGTTTCATTTCAAACTCATCAAAACGCTGCCCCGCCCAGCAGGCGTGCGTGTGACAATCCACAAACGCGGGCATCAACACGCAACCGCCAGCATCGAGTATCTCGACATCACGCAGTTCCGAGCGAGCCCCGCCGTCCTCGGCCGGCTTTCCCAGGCGAGCCCCGCCGTCCTCGGCCGGGGCTGCCGCCAAACTACATTCACCCTCACCTACCTCCGCAATCCGTCCATCCTCGATCCGCACAAACCCGCGCTCAATCACGCCAAGATCGCACAGCGTATCTCCCCGCCGGGGCGCCGTCGGCCCGGCAAGTGTAAGAATCCGCGCGTTGGTGATGGTGAGTGTGCTGATTGAGTCAATGTAACGGACTGAGTTCGACCCTGCGCGAAGAGTGGTACGGCCTTCCAGGCCGTGCAAGGACCCGACCACGGGCAAGATGCCCGTTCCACCAGAACCTTGGACGGCTAGAGTTTTTCGCCGCAGAACTTGCAATGCTTGGCGTCGGGGTCGTGACCCTCCGCTGAGCAGCTTGGACACGCTTGGGTGCTGACGCGCTGACGGCTGGCAAATCCCAGCTCGACCGTCACAATCCCCGTCGGCACGGCGATGATCGCGTACCCCATAATCATCACCATCGACGCGAGCACCTTGCCCGCAACCGTCTGCGGCGTGATGTCGCCATACCCAACCGTCGTCATCGTCACGATGGCCCAGTAGATGCTTTGGGGGATATTCGTGTACCCGTGCTCCTCGCCTTCGATCAAATACATCAACGCGCCGACGATCAGCACGAGCATCAGCACCGTGCCGAGGAAAATGATGATCTTGCGGACGCTGGCGATCAACGCTGTCCGCAACAGCGCCGCCTCCCCTACGAAGTGCCCCAACTTGAACACGCGAAAAATACGCAGCAACCGCAACGCGCGGATCACCAACAGCGATTGCGATCCGACAACGATAAGGCTCAGGTACGTCGGCACGATCGCCAGCAGATCAACGATCCCAAAGAAGCTCACCGCGTACCGCCACGGCTTGCCGACGCAACTCAAGCGCAGCACATATTCGATCGTAAAGAGAATCGTGAACGCCCACTCCGCAGCTCGAAGCGCTGGTCCGTATTGGAGTTCAATACTCTTCACACTTTCCAGACACACCGCGACGACGCTGAGAATGATCGCGACCATCAGCGCAATGTCGAACGCCTTCCCCGCCGCCGTGTCGGCTTCGAAGATGATCTCGTGCAATCGGCCTCGCCAGGATGTGGCCGCCGGCGGCGTGTCGCTCATGGTTCAATACTCTACCCGACCCCAGCCGCTTGCGGCTTCGCGCGGTCGCAAGGTGGATAATCGCCGCCCGTCTATTTCCAGGACGATGAAGAAGGACGCTTCGCGTCGCCCGCTAAACACCAGAGCCGCTTGCGGCTTCGCGCTGAATCCGCATACTCACCAATCCCGCATAGGGATATTCACGCCATGCTGATCGCCGCACTTGCGCGCATCTTCATATCCCGCATCCGCGTGGCGGAAGATGCCCATCAATGGATCGTTGGTCAGCACGCGCTTGAGGCGTTCGTCGGCTTCGCGCGTTCCATCGGCAACAATCACTTGCCCTGCGTGTTGCGCAAAGCCGATCCCCACGCCGCCGCCGTGGTGGAAGCTCACCCAACTCGCGCCGCTGACGGCGTTGACGGCAAAGTTCAGCAGCGGCCAATCGCTGACCGCATCGGTGCCATCGAGCATGCCTTCGGTTTCGCGATTGGGTGAGGCGACCGAGCCGCAGTCCAGATGATCGCGCCCGATGACGATGGGGGCGCTGACTTTACCATCACGCACCAATTCGTTGAACTTCAGGCCGGCTTTGTCGCGCTGACCCAACCCCAGCCAACAGATGCGCGCCGGCAAACCCTGGAATGCCACACGCTGCTGGGCCATCGTGATCCAGCGGTGCAGCGATTCATCATGGGGGAAGAGTTCGAGAATCACCTCGTCCGTGGCCGCAATATCCGCCGGATCGCCCGAGAGCGCCACCCAACGAAACGGCCCACGTCCCACGCAGAACTGCGGGCGAATGTAGGCGGCCACAAATCCAGGAAACGCGAACGCGTCCTTGAATCCGTTATCAAGCGCACGCTGACGGATGTTGTTTCCATAGTCGAACGTCTCTGCGCCTCGCCCCCGGAGCTCGACCATCAACTGCACATGCCGCGTTATCGAATCGGTGGATCGGCGAACATACTCTTCGGGATCGCGAAGCCGCAAAGCGTCCGCGTCCTGGCGCGTCAGCCCCTGCGGATAGTAGCCATTGAGCGGATCATGGGCGGAGGTCTGATCGGTCAGCACATCGGGGATTACACTTTTCTCGTCTAGTGCTTCGAGCAAGTCCACGGCGTTTCCCACCCACCCGATCGAGACTGCTTCGCCCGATGCCTTGGCTTTGACCGCCCGATCAATCGCCTCATTCAGATCACGATGAATCTCATCGAGATACCGGTCTTTGACGCGCTTCTCCAAGCGTTCGATGCACATCTCAGCCAGCAGACACACACCCTCGTTCATGGTCACCGCTAACGGCTGCGCCCCACCCATGCCGCCGCAGCCGGCCGTGACCGTCAGTCGCCCCTTGAGCGTTCCGCCGAAGTGTTGTCGCGCACATTCGGCGAACGTTTCGTACGTGCCCTGCAAAATCCCTTGGGTGCCGATATAGATCCACGACCCGGCCGTCATCTGGCCGAACATGATTAAGCCTTTGGCGGCCAGCTCATCAAAGTGCTCCTGCGTGGCCCAGTGGGGGACGAGATTACTGTTGGCGATGATCACCCGCGGCGAGTCGACGGTGGTTTTACATACACCAACGGGTTTGCCCGATTGAACGAGCAGCGTCTCGTCCGGCTCAAGCTTCTTCAGTACATCAACAATCGCATCGAACGCTTCCCACGAGCGCACGGCCTGACCGCGCCCGCCATAGACGACGAGTTCATCAGGATTCTCGGCAACCTCCGGATCGAGATTGTTCATCAACATGCGCATCGCCGCCTCGGCCTGCCAGGTCTTGCAGGTCTTGGTCGGACCGCGCGGGGCCCTGACGGTTCGAGCGCCGGTTGGTCGGGCGGTGGTTGTAGTCATCGGATCGACTCCAAAGTCAGCGGTTCGCCGCTGGGCTGACATCATACGTCACCGCGGCCGGCCACTCCCGGCTATGATGCCGAATCGATCCACAAACCACCTGGCAAGAAAGGAAAAGGCATGGCTACGCAAGCTCCTCCCGCTACGAGCACCTTCTGTTGGAATGAGTTGATGACGGGCGACGTCGAGGCCGCCAAGAAGTTCTACACGGCGCTGTTCGGCTGGGAAACCAAGGAGATGGACATGGGCCCGGCCGGCACGTACACCATCTTCACCTCGGCCGGCAAAGACTGCGCCGGCATGATGAAGAAGCCCGATGAGCATGTGCCGACGACCTGGCTTTCGTACGTCAGCGTAGAAGACGTTGATGCCAGCACATCCAAAGCCGAAAGCCTGGGCGCAACGGTTTGTGTGAAGCCGACCGACATCCCCGACATGGGACGGTTCTCGGTGGTCATCGACCCGACCGGTGCGGCGATCGCGCTGTACAAGGGCAAGTAATCTCGCGGCCGTTCTCGCCAAAGCCCACGGCGTGCACGCCGTGGGCTTTCTCGCACGACGCCTGCTTCGGCTAGGATAGATTGCCGGTAGTCTTGTCCTCCAACCGCGTTGGCGCGCAAATCATGAAGTACGCCGAGAACATCCTCGAACTCATCGGTCATACGCCGCTCGTCAGGCTCAACCGCCTGGTGGACGAGTCCGCCATGGCCCGCGTGCTCGTGAAGATGGAGCAGCTCAATCCGGCCGGTTCCGTGAAGGATCGCATGGCCGTCCACATGCTCCGCCGCGCCGAGGAACATGACTTGATCGGCCCCGGCTCGACGATCGTCGAAAGCACTTCCGGCAACACGGGGCTCGGCCTGGCCATGGCGTGCGCGGTCAAGGGTTATCGATGCGTCTTCACCATTCCCGACAAGATGAGCAAAGAAAAGATCGACATGCTCAAGTCCTACGGCGCGGAGGTCGTCATCACCCGCACCGATCTGGAGCACGATCACCCCGAAAGTTACGTGATGGTCGCCAAGCGCATCGCCAAGGAAACCTCCGGCGGGTTCTATATCGATCAGTATTACAACATGGCGAACCCCGAAGCGCACTACCTCACCACGGGTCCGGAGATTTGGGAAGATACCGACGGCAAGCTCGATGCTCTAGTTGGGGGTATTGGGACAGGCGGAACTATTTCAGGTGCGGGCAAATATCTAAAGGAAAAAGCCAAGGAAGCTGGGCGCGAAATAAAAATCGTTTGTCCCGATCCTCATGGAAGCATTTATAAAGACATGCACCAGACCGGCAAGCACGAAGAGCCGGGCATTTATCGCGTGGAAGGGATCGGCCACGACTTTATGGTGGGCACTCTGGACTTTTCAGTGATTGATGAAGTGCGCAATGTTTCTGATAAGGAATCCTTTATTACCGCACGAAGGTTGGCGCGCGAAGAGGGTATCTTCTGTGGCGGCAGTACCGGCACAGCATTACACGGCGCGCTAGAAGTTGCAGTTGAGTTAGGTCCGGGCAAGCTGGTCGTGTGCCTACTTGCTGATTCGGGAGATCGATATTTAAGCAAGTGCTTTGATGATGAATGGATGAAGGATATGGGATACCTTGGCATAGATGAACGCCTGGGTACTGTTCGTGAAGTACTTAAAACCAAGGAAATGCGCGTAGTGTTTGCAGATCCGAAGGAAACGCTCGCAAATGTTGCGCATCGAATGAATGAGTTAGGTATTTCGCAGATGCCGGTAACTCGGGTAAACGGCGGACCGCAGATGATGATCCACGAAGTTGATCTGCTTCAGAGTCTGGTATCAGGCCGCTGCACAGCTGATGATGATGTTGTTAAAGCCGCGAAGCCTTTAATGGGAAAAGTCAGCGTTGATGATTCGCTATCAAAGGTGCAGGAAGTCTTTGATGCAGACAATGTTGCGGTAGTTGTAGATAACGATAAAGTAATCGGCATCATCGGCAAGATCGATGTTGTGGAATTCCTAGCAGCACGAAGTTAAAGCGCCTACGCTCGGTGCCAATGCAGAGCTCCTGGTAGGGGCATTAGCATATTCAAGATGAATCACATGGCGGTGTGAAGGATTTATTCCGGGTGATGAAGCGTGCCAAACGATCTGCGTCATCCACCAACTCATCAGGCAGACACTTTATTGCGACATCTCGATCAAGTTTGGTATCGCGCGCCAGATACACCACGCCCATGCCGCCGCGTCCGATTTCGCGGGTGATTTCGTACGGGCCGATTCGACTCGCCATCTGATCGGGCGAACGGGGATTATTGACCGCATCAGTCATGCTGCTCGGCTTCGCCGCCGTCCTTCAAACCCCCCAAGTCAGGCCCTCCCAGCCTGCCGGGGTGGTCTGTAGCTTATCGTCGTGTCGTGGGCATGGCGGCTGGGGGCGCGTAACAGGGCAAGCTGGCGGCGTGGAACGGCGCCGGGCGGGCGGAATAGGATTTGAGCAGACGTGTCCATTGGGCAGAGCGCTCCTTCAACGACGAGGTCGAGCCATGCGCAGGGTGATGATGATTCTCATATTGATCGCGGCGACGGCCGTCCTGACGGGCTGTCACCATGGGTACTATTCCGGCGGGTTTGGGTACGGCTACTCCAGCGAGGTTCTCTTGTACGGCGGGCATTACGACTACGGCCACTACGGCCATTACGGCTACGGCTATGGCCACGGCGATCACGGCGGGTACGGTCATCACGGTGGCCATGGTCACCACTGACCCACCGCCAAACTATGCGCGCTCGCAATCAACGACGCCCAGCGATTGAATCCGTAGGCGTTGTCGTTGGTGTGTGCAATGTGTTGGCGACTAGGCTTCTACGGCCAGGCGTTCGGCCTTGGCTTTGGCGTCGTCGAGTGTGCCAACGTACATGAACGCGCTCTCCGGCAGATCGTCGCCTTCGCCTTCAGCCAACCGGTCAAACGAATCGATCGTTTCCTCAAGCGGTGTGTAGATGCCCTTGAGGCCGGTGAATTGCTCAGCCACGAAGAACGGCTGACTGAAGAACCGCTCGATCTTGCGGGCCCGGGCCACGGCGAGTTTGTCTTCCTCGGCAAGTTCGTCTACGCCCAGGATTGCGATGATGTCCTGAAGATCGCGGTACCGCTGTAGAATCGTCTGCACCTTGCGGGCCACGGCGTAGTGTCGTTCGCCGATGGTCCCCGGCTCGAGGATGCGCGAGGTCGAGGCGATGGGATCGACCGCGGGGTAGATGCCCTTCTCGGTGATGCTGCGCTCGAGTACGACGAAGGCGTCGAGGTGGATGAATGCGGTCGCCGGCGCCGGGTCGGTCAAGTCGTCGGCGGGAACGTAGATTGCCTGAACCGAGGTGATCGCACCTTTGGTCGTCGAGGTGATTCGCTCCTGGAGCTGCCCCATTTCGGTCGCAAGCGTCGGCTGATAGCCCACGGCTGAAGGCATGCGACCCAGAAGCGCGGAAACTTCCGAACCCGCCTGGGTGAAGCGAAAGATGTTGTCAATGAAGAGCAGCGTTTCCTTGCCGGAGGTGTCGCGGAAGTCTTCAGCCATGGTCAGGCCGGACAGACCCACGCGGAGGCGTGCCCCGGGCGGCTCGTTCATTTGCCCGAAGACCATGGCGACCTTGTCGATGACCTTGCAGGTCTTGCCATTCTCGTCGGTGTACTCGGCTTCCTGCATTTCCAGCCAGAGGTCGTTGCCCTCGCGTGTTCGTTCACCGACGCCGCAAAAAACGCTGTAGCCGCCGAACTCACGGGCGACGCGCGCGATCATTTCCTGAATGATGACGGTCTTACCTACGCCGGCCCCGCCGAACAGGCCGATCTTTCCGCCGCGGACGAACGGGCAGAGCAGATCGACCACCTTGATGCCGGTCTCGAGCATTTCGGTTTTGGGATTGAGCTCGGTGAACTTTGGCGGCTCGCGATGGATGGGTCGGCGTCGGGTGGCGTTGACCGGCCCTTTTTCGTCGATCGGCTCACCGAAGAGGTTGA